>JAAOZZ010000248.1 GCA_012274175.1 Betaproteobacteria bacterium | reverse complement strand
GCCATCGATTGCATCGCCGCGGCCATGTCCCCCATGAAGGGGCACGGGTGGCCCGACACCGCGAGCGGCGAGAACAGCAGGGCCACGATGGCGGCGAAGGCGGCGGCGAGGCGGGTGCGGCGATTCATGGCGCGATTATCTCCAATATCGCCGGCCGCGGGTTTGCCGCCGATCAACACCCTGAAGCCCTGTTCTCCGGCACGTCACGCGCGGCGCAGCCTCAGGGCGTTGGTGACCACCGAAACCGAGCTGAAGCTCATGGCCACCGCCGCGATGATGGGCGAGAGCAGCACTCCGAAGAACGGATAGAGCACCCCGGCCGCGATTGGCACGCCCAGGGAGTTGTACACGAGCGCGAACGCGAGGTTCTGCTTCATGTTCGCGACCGTCGCCTCCGACAGCTCCCGCGCGCGAAGGATTCCGCGCAGGTCGCCCTTTACCAGCGTCACCTTGCCGCTCGCCATCGCGACATCGGTCCCGGTGCCCATGGAAATGCCCACGTCCGCCTTGGCGAGGGCGGGCGCGTCGTTGATCCCGTCGCCCGCCATCGCGACGCGGTGGCCCTCGGCCTGCAGCTTCGTGATCCACGCGAGCTTGTCGTCGGGCCGCACCTCGCCTCGCACCTCGTCGATGCCGAGCTTCGCGGCGACCGCCTGGGCCGTGGTGAGGCCGTCACCGGTGGCCATGAGGATGCGAATTCCGCTCTCCTTGAGCCGGCGGATGGCCTCGGGCGTCGATTCCTTGATCGGGTCGGCGACCGCGAGCAATCCCGCGAGCTTTCCCTCGACAGCGAGGAACACCACGGTCGCGCCTTCGCGGCGTAGCCCCTCGGCCCGCTCGAGCAGCGGCGAGGCGTCCGCGCCGCTGTCGATCATCAGCATGGTATTGCCCAGCGCCACGGGCATGCCATCCACGGTGCCGCGCACGCCCACGCCCGTGCTGGAGGAAAAGTCCGCCGCCTTCGCGAGCGCGAGCCCGCGACGCCGTGCCTCCGCGACGATCGCGTCGGCGAGCGGATGCTCGCTGCCCTGGTCGAGGCTCGCCGCGATGCGCAGCACCTCGTCGTCGCCGCGGCCCGGCGCCGCGATGATCGAATGGAAAGCGGGCTTGCCCATCGTGAGCGTGCCGGTCTTGTCGACCACCAGCGTATCGATGCGCCTGAGCGACTCGATCGCCTCGGCGTCGTGGAAGAGCACGCCGCTCGTGGCACCGCGCCCCATGGCCACCATGATCGACATGGGCGTGGCGAGGCCCAGCGCGCAAGGGCAGGCGATGATGAGCACGGCCACGGCGTTGAGCATCCCGTAGATCCAGCGCGGCTCGGGGCCGAAGAATCCCCAGGCGAGGAAGGTGAGGATCGCCACGCCGACGACCGCGAGCACGAACCAGTACGACACCGCGTCGGCCATGCGCTGCATGGGCGCCCGGGAGCGCTGCGCCTGGGCCACCATTTGCACGATGCGCGCGAGCACGGTCTGGGATCCGATCCGGTCCGCGCGCATCACGAGGCTGCCGTTGCCGTTCATGGTCGCGCCCACGAGGCGATCTCCGGCGCCCTTCTCCACCGGCATCGGCTCCCCGGTGATCATGGACTCGTCCACGCTCGAACGGCCCTCGAGCACGGCGCCGTCCACCGGCACCTTCTCGCCGGGGCGCACGCGCAGCCGGTCGCCCATGTGCACGTGGGTGAGCGGTATGTCCTCCTCGGTACCGTCTTCCTTCAGGCGCCGTGCGGTACTGGGGGCCAGCCCGAGCAGCGCCCGGATCGCCGCCGAGGTCTGGGAGCGAGCCCGCAGCTCCAGCAGTTGTCCCATGAGCGTGAGCGACACGATGACCGCCGCGGCCTCGAAATACACGGCGACCCCGCCGTGGCCCTCGAATCCCGCCGGGAAAATTCCGGGCGCCACGGTCGCCACGATGCTATAGAGGTACGCGGCCGTCACGCCGATGCCGATCAGCGTCCACATGTTCGGGTTCCGGGTGCGGATCGACGCCACGCAACGCTCGAGGAACGGCCACGCGCCCCACAACACCACCGGCGTGGCGAGCGCGAGTTGCGCCCAGTTGCGCGCCATCGACGAAACACCGGGCAGCAGCAGGTGGCCCCACATCGCGACGATCACCGTGACCGCCGAGAGGGGAAGCGTCCACCAGAAGCGGCGGCGGAAATCCACGAGCTCCGGGTTCTCGCCCTCCTCCATCGACGGCATCTCAGGCTCGAGCGCCATGCCGCACTTGGGACACACGCCCGGGCCCTTCTGGCGCACCTCGGGGTGCATGGGGCAGGTGTAGATGGATTGCGGATCGGCCGGCGGCTCCGCCGCGGCCTGCGCCGGGGCGCCTTCCTTCTTCACGTAGCGCGCCGGATCGGCGGAGAACTTCTTGAGGCAATGGTCGCCGCAGAAGAAGTATGTCGTGCCGTCGAAATCGAAGCGGCGCGGAGAATCGTCGGCGACCGTCATGCCGCAGATGGGGTCGATATGACCGCCCTGCGGCGCGGCTACTTCCGTGCCGTGAGAGTGCGCAGGCTCCCCGCCGTGATCGTGGCCCGGTGGCTGGAGGTTCGCGTCATGTCGTGGAAGGGGGGCATTCATGGTATGTCCTCTCTTGCGAAGTCGTCGAGGATCGGGCACTCGGGACGGTGGTCGCCGCGGCAGCAGCGCACGAGCTCCACCAGCGAGCGGCGCATGGTCTCCAGCTCCGCGATCCGGCGCTCGAGGTCGGCGACCTGCTTCATGGCCAGCCGATTCACCTCCGAGCTCGCGCGGCGCCGGTCGTTCCACAGCGCCAGGAGCTTTCCGATCTCCGCCATGCTAAAGCCCAGGCCGCGGGCGCGCTTGACGAAGCGCAAGGTGTGCACGTCCGCGGGGCGATAGATGCGGTATCCGGCGGCGGTCCGTCCCGGGCGGGGCACGAGCCCGGTCTCCTCGTAGTGCCGGATCATCTTCGCCGAGACGCCGGAGGCACGTGCCGCCGCGCCGATGTCCACGAAGCCGGAACGGCGCGCGTCGGAATGCTCCTGTCGGGTCGTGCTGTCCATGGAGGGATCCGGATTGGGCAGGTTCCAGTCTGGACCTTACCATGATGGGAAGGTCAAGCCATTCGTTCCGGGCTTTGCAGTCCTCGTGGCCCTGCATGAAGCCGTCCGCGAGGCACTTACTTCGGCGTGTCCCGCATCCACTTCTGATGCTCCTGCATCTGCTCCATCATCGCCTGCATCATGGCCATGCGACGCTGCATCATCCCGCCGCCCATGGCGCCGGAATTCGGAGCACCGTCTGTCGACGGCCGGCCCATCATGCCTCCGCCCGCCATCGGGCCGCCCATCATGCCTCCGCCCGCCATCGGGCCGCCGTTGCCGCGCATCGTCTCCATTCCCTCCTGCATCGACTGCATGTGCTCGTTCATGAGATCGCGCCGTGCGGCGGGATCCGTCGTCACCTGCATTCGGTGCATCTGGTCCTGCATCTTCGTCATCTGCCCCTGAAACCGCGCCATCGACGGTTCACCCGTCTGCGGCCGCGAAGCAGATTGGGACTCGCTCGCCTGAGCGGCAGCCCCATCGGGGTGGTGCTCGTCGGCGGCAAGCGCGAGCGAGCTCGAAGCCGCGGCCCCCATGAGCGCGCTCAACAGGAAGCTTTTCATCTGGATGCTGCTCATT
>JAAOZZ010000247.1 GCA_012274175.1 Betaproteobacteria bacterium | reverse complement strand
GCGGTATTCGACATCGACCACTTCAAGCTGGTGAACGACCGCCACGGCCACGCCATGGGCGACGCGGTGCTCAAGGCGGTGGCCGACGCGCTCGCCGGGGCCAAGCGCGGGGAGGAGGTGCTCGCGCGGATCGGCGGGGAGGAATTCCTGATCCTGCTGGCGCAGCAATCGGCCGCGGGCGCTCGGGATGCGGCGGAGCGGTTGCGCGCCGCGGCGGGCGCGGCGCGGGTAGCCTCCGATGGGGGCGACCTGCGCGTCACGGTGAGCGGCGGCGTGGCGCTCTTTCCCGACGACGGGGCCGACTGGGACCACCTGTTCGCCGTGGCCGATCGCCGGCTGTATGCGGCGAAGCGCGAAGGGCGCGACCGCGTGGAGGTGCAGGGATAGCGAAGGTGCCAACGAGGCATGGAAGGAATTGGATTCCCATGAAGACACTCATCACCGGGGGCGGCGGATTCATCGGCTCGCGGCTCGCGGCGGCACTCAGGGCGCGCGATCCGGGCGAGCGCATCCGGCTGCTCGACGTGGCATTCCCGCCCGGGCTCGAGAAGGCGTTCGAGTGCATCGCGGGAGATGTCTCCTCGCCCGCCGTGATCGCCTCCGCGCTGGGCAACGACACCGACACCGTCTTCCACCTGGCCGCGGTCGTGAGCGGCGGTGCCGAGATGGACTTCGACCTGGGATACCGCGTGAACCTCGACGGAACGCGGGCACTCCTCGAGGCGTGCCGCAAGCTCGAGCGCCCGCCGCGATTCGTGTTCGCGAGCTCCGTGGCCGCCTTCGGCGGCGTGCTTCCCGACGTGCTCGACGACGGGACCACGCCCGCGCCCCAGACTTCCTACGGCACCCAGAAGGTGATCGGCGAGTACCTGGTGGCCGATTTCACGCGCAAGGGCATGATCGACGGGCGCTCGCTCCGGCTGCCGACGGTGGTGGTGCGGCCCGGCGAGCCGAACCTCGCGGCCTCGTCGTTCGCGAGCGGCATCATCCGCGAGCCGCTGGCCGGCGTGCCCAGCGATTGCCCGGTGCCCGACACGACGGGCGTCTGGATCCTGTCGCCGCGGCGCGTGGTGGCGGCTTTCATCCACGCCGTCGAGCTGGCCTCCTCGGCGTGGCCCACGACGCGCGTGGTGAACCTGCCCGGCATCACGCTCACGGTGCGGGAGATGATCGACGCCATGGGACGGGTGGCGGGGCGCGAGGCCGTCGAGCGCGTGACGTTCAAGCCCGATGCGCGCATCCAGGGCATCGTGCAGACCTGGCCGGTGCGCTTTCGCACCGATCGCGCGCTCGCCATGGGCTTTCGCGCCGACGGCGACTTCGAGTCCATCGTGCGCGACCACCTCGAGGGCGGGCGCGCCGCCTAGGCTCGCGGAATGCGCCCGTTCAGGGGATAGCTGGGATCGTTGTACCCGGGCGTGGACGGATGGCCCGGCCGCACGAGGGAATCCACCAGCGCCTCGTCCTCGGCGTCGAGGCGCTTTCCCAGCGCTCCGAGGTACGCGTTCCACTGCTCGAGGGTGCGCGGCCCGGCGATGACGCTCGAGACGATCCCGTTGCCCAGCACCCAGTTCACGGCGAAGTCGCCCGCGGTCATGCCCTTCTTCTCGGCATGGGCCTTGAGCGTCTGCGCGATCGCGAGGGACTCGGGGCGGAACTCCGTCTCGAGGATGCGCCTGTCCTTGCGCCCGGCGCGCGTGTCGGCCGGCGGCGGCTCGTCCTGCCGGTACTTGCCCAGCAGCACGCCGCGCGCGAGCGGGCTGTAGGGCACGACGCCGATGCCGTAATGTCGGCACGCGGGCAGGATTTCGTTCTCGGGCTGCCGGTTCATCGCGTTGTAGTAGGGCTGGCTCACCACGGGGCGCTCGATGCCCAGCTCCCCGCACACGCGCATCACTTCGGCGATGCGCCAGCCGCGGAAATTGGAGATGCCGAAGTAGCGCGCCTTGCCCGCGCCGATCACGTCGGCCATCGCGCCCAGGGTTTCCTCCAGGGGAGTGGCCTGGATATCGCGATGCAGGTAGTAGATGTCGACATAGTCCAGGCCCAGCCGCTCGAGGCTTTCGTCGATCGCGGCCAGGATCCACTTGCGTCCCGTGCCGCGCCGGTTGGGATCGTCTCCCATGGGGTTGCCGACCTTGGTGGCGACGACCCAGCGCTCGCGATCCCGCGCCACGAGGGGCCCGGTGATGCGCTCCGCTTCGCCCTGGGCGTATACGTCGGCCACGTCGATGAAGTTCACTCCCGCTGCGCGGGCGCTGTCGACGATGCGCCTCGCCTCCGCGGCATCGGTGCGGTCGCCGAACATCATGGTGCCGAGGCAGAGGGGCGAGACCATCAGCCCGCTCGCGCCCAGTCGTCGATATTCCATGGGGATTGCATCCTTCATTGACGTGCGAATGCCTCGATGAGGTGCAGCCCCGTGCGCACGCCCGCGAGGTAGAGGGACACCTTGGTGGATTCGTTGGGCGCGTGGTTGTTCTCGTCGTAGGGGGCGAGCGGCACCACGATCGAGGGCAGGCCCAGCAGGCGCGTGAAGACGTAGTCGGGCGTCGTGCCTCCCAGCGCGGGCACCACCACGGGCGCGCGGCCGAAGCCCTTCGCCACGGCGTCCTTCACGAGCGGGACCAGTGGATGGTCCAGTGGCGTGCGCGAGGGCGGTGTCGTCTTGATCGCGCGGATCTCGATGCCGTGGTAGCCGCGCTCCCGGGCGAAGCGCTGGATCGCTTCCAGCACCTCGAGCGGTTCCTGCGTGCCCACGAGCCGCAGGTCCGCCTTCGCGCTCGCTTCCTTGTAGATGATCGATTTCTGCCCCGCGCCGGTATAGCCCGCGGCGAAACCCGACACGTTGAACGCGGGCCGCAGCATGAGGCGCTCGTGGAAGAGCGCGTCGTCGGCACCCGTGGTGGGCTCCGCGCCCACACTTTCGCGAAAGCCCGCGTGGTCGACCTGCAGCGCGCGCACCGCCGCGAGGTCCGCCGCGTCCACGGCGACGTCTGCATCGCCCGCGCCGGGCACCTGCAGGCGCCCATCGCGGTCCACCATCTCGGCCAGCAGGTGGATGAGGTCGAGGGTGGGATTGGGCGCCACGCCGCCGAAGTTGCCCGAGTGCAGGTTGCGCTTGGCTCCCTGCGAGACGAACTCGAGCCCGAGGATGCCCCGCACGCCCATGAGCAGCGCCGGCTGGTCGTTCGGATACATCGGGCCGTCGGAGTAGCAGCACAGATCCGCGGCGAGCCGCGCGCGGTTCGCCTCGACGAACTTCGGCAGCGGAACGCTCCCGGTCTCCTCGTCGCCCTCGAGGATCACCTTCACGCGGATCGGAAGCTCGCCGTGGAGCTCCCGCCAGAGCGCGATCGCGCTCAGCATCGCGAGGTGCTGGCCCTTGTTGTCGCCGGTGCCGCGGCCCCAGATGCGGTCGCCCTCGACGACGGGCTCGAAGGGCCGGGTCTTCCAGCCCTCCTGCTTCTCGTCGGCGGGATAGACGTCGTAGTGGCCGTAGAGGAGCCACGTGAACTTCGCATCCTTTGGGCCCGCCTCGGCGTAGACGATGGGATGGCTCGAGGTCGCGTGCACCTCGACCGCGAAGCCCCAGCCCTCGAGGCGCTTGCCGAGGAACGCCACCTGCTCGGCGATGCCCTCGCCGGTGAGGCTCACGGAGGCGATGCGCACCGAGTCGAGGAGCGTTCCGACGAGCGCATCGGAGCGGCTTCCCACGATGTCGGCGATGGGTGTGTCCATGGATCGTTCTATTTTCCGGCCGTGGCGTGGTCCCGATACTACTCGAAGACCATCGGCCGGGCGTGGACTGAGAGCATCTGCCCGCTCCTGCGCCGAAGCGCCGGAAGCGGGTCAGCGGAAGGCCGCGTCCAGCTCCGCGAAGCGGCGCTTGAGCTCCGCGGGCGCCCGGCCCTCGAGCTTGTTGTCGAGCATCTCGGCGTGCAGCTTCATCTCCTCGGCCCAGCGCGGCGTTTCCACCGCGGTGGCCTGGGCGAGGCGCTCGGGCGGGAAGGATTCGAGGCCGTTCATGTCCAGCGCCGCCGGCACGTGCCCGAGGGGCGTGTCCTGCGACTGCGCCTTGCCCTCGACCCGCTCGATGATCCACTTCAACACGCGCATGTTCTCGCCGTAGCCCGGCCAGATGAACTTGCCGTTGGCGTCCTTGCGGAACCAGTTCACGAGGTAGATCTTCGGCGCCCGGGCGAGCGTCTTGCCCAGGGCCAGCCAATGGGCGAAGTAGTCCGACATGTTGTAGCCGCAGAACGCGATCATCGCGAATGGGTCGCGGCGCACGACGCCCACCTGGCCCGTGATGGCCGCGGTGGTCTCGCTTCCCAGGGTCGCGGCCATGTAGACGCCGTCGCTCCAGCTCTTCGCCTCCGTCACCAGGGGCACCGTGGTCGACCGGCGGCCGCCGAAGACGAATGCGTCGATGGGGACGCCTTCCGGATTGTCCCAATGCTCGTCGATGGAAGGGCACTGCGCCGCGGCCACGGTGAAGCGCGAATTGGGGTGGGCCGCGGGACGCCCGCAGTCCGGCGTCCAATCCCCGCCGGTCCAGTCGGTGAGCTTGGGCGGCGGTTCCTTGCTCATGCCTTCCCACCACACGTCGCCTTCGGGCGTGAGCGCCACGTTGGTGAAGATGGTGTCGCGCTTGATGGTCTCCATGCAGTTGGGGTTGGTGTCCCAGCCGGTGCCGGGGGCCACGCCGAAGAAGCCCGCCTCGGGATTGATCGCGTACAGGCGCCCGTCCTTGTGGGGCTTGATCCACGCGATGTCGTCGCCGATGGTGGTCACCTTCCAGCCCTTGAACGCGGGCGGCGGGATCAGCATCGCGAAGTTGGTCTTGCCGCAGGCGCTGGGGAAGGCGGCCGTCACGTAGTGCTTGTCGCCCGAAGGAGACTCCACGCCCAGGATCAGCATGTGCTCCGCGAGCCAGCCCTGCTCGCGCCCCATCACCGAGGCGATGCGCAGCGCGAGGCACTTCTTGCCCAGGAGCGCATTGCCGCCGTATCCCGATCCGAAGGAAAGGATTTCCTTGGTCTCGGGGAAATGCACGATGTACTTGTGGTCCCTGTTGCACGGCCAGGCGACGTCCTTCTGCCCCGGCGCCAGGGGCACGCCCACGGAGTGCAGGCACGGGACGAAATCGCCGTCGCCCAGCACGTCGAGCACCTTGCGGCCCATGCGGGTCATGAGCTTCATGTTCACGACGACGTAGGCCGAATCGGAGATCTCCACGCCGATCTGCGCGATGTGGGATCCCAGGGGACCCATGCTGAAGGGCACCACGTACATGGTGCGTCCGCGCATGCAGCCCTTGAAGAGGCCGTCCAGCGTCGAGCGCATTTCCAAGGGATCGACCCAGTTGTTCGTGGGCCCGGCCTCTTCCTTCGTGCGCGAGCAGATGAAGGTGCGGTCTTCGACCCGCGCGACGTCGGTGGGGTCGGACCATGCCAGGTAGGAATTGGGGCGCAGCTTGCCATCGAGCTTGCGGAAGGTGCCCGCGGCGACCAGCTCGGCGCAGAGGCGGTCGTACTCGGCATCGGAGCCGTCGCACCAATGGATGCGGTCAGGCTGCGTGAGCGCGGCGACCCGCTCCACCCATTGCAGCAGCTTGGCATTTCGGGTGGGGGCTCCTCCCGAGACCGGGGCGGCTTGGGCATGCATTGCTCGACTCCTCCAGGTGGCCGGCTTTGGTAGGCGATACCGGCGTTTGGGAAACGGCGATTATCTCAAATCGGGAAGTCCGAAAACAGGGGAAAAGGGGTCAGGTTACTTTTCCATGGGGCGGAAAGGTAATCCGGAAAGGGAACCTGACCCCTTTTTCGCCTTTGCGCATCCCTCGACGGGTTGAAGCCATCGTTACTTTCCCGCGACCGAACCCGTTTCGACCTTGTCGCCGGGCGCGTGTTCCGCGCTGGTCAGGTGAGATAGGCCTTGCTCTCGCGCTGTCGCGGCCAGAAGGCGAGCAGCTCGCGCTCGAGCGCGCGCACGACGCCTTTTTCCGTGATGATGCCCGTCACGAGCGCGGCCGGCGTCACGTCGAACGCGGGATTGGCCACGGGCGTCGCGCGCGGGGCGATGGTGACTTCGGCGAAGCGGCCCTCGGCGTCCAGGCCGCGAACGATGCGCACCTCGTCCTCGGAGCGCTCCTCGATGGGGATCTGTGCCATGGCGTCCTCGATCCCCCAGTCGATGGTGGGCGTGGGCACCGCGGCGTAGAAGGGGACATCGTTGTCGCGCGCGGCGAGCGCCTTCAGGTAGGTGCCGATCTTGTTGCACACGTCGCCGCGCCGCGACACCCGGTCCGCGCCCACCATCACCAGGTCCACGAGGCCGCGCTGCATGAGGTGGCCTCCCGCGTTGTCGGTCACCAGCGTGTGGGGCACGCCGTGCCCGGCGAGCTCCCACGCGGTGAGCAGGCCCTGGTTGCGCGGCCGGGTCTCGTCGACCCACACGTGCACCGGGATGCCGCGGTCATGGGCCATGAAGATGGGTGCGGTGACGGTGCCCCAGTCGACGGTCGCCAGCCAGCCG
>JAAOZZ010000246.1 GCA_012274175.1 Betaproteobacteria bacterium | reverse complement strand
GGACCACAGGCAAAGCGTGAGCAGCGGGAAGCGGTTCATGGCACGCGCTCCCACAGGCGCCGGATCTCGTCGGAGACTTCCATCGGCGAGAACGGTTTCGGCACCACGCCCAGCGCTCCCAGCGCCATGTATTGCGCGACTTCGCCCGGCTGCACCTTGGCGGTCATGAAGATGACGGGTGTCTGCGCCGTGGCCGGAATGCGCCGCAGCGCCTCGAGCGCGGCCGGGCCGTCCATGCCGGGCATCATCCCGTCGAGCAGCAGCAGGTCGGCATTGGCCTGGGGAGCCGCCGCGATCGCTTCCGCCCCCGACGCGCAGGCGACCACCTCGAATCCGCCCACCGCCTCGAGCGCCATCTTCGCCACGGTGCGGATCTCGTCCTCGTCCTCGACGAAGAGGATCCGCTTGAGCTGCCTTGCCATGAGTCAGGCCTCCTTCGCCAGGGCCGGCGCCGGAGCGCTTGCGGCCTTCGGTGGCGCCGGGAGCTGCACGAAGAACGTGCATCCCGCGCCGGGATGGGTCCGGTATCCGATCGTGCCGCCGAGATGCTCGACGATGGCCTTGGCGATGCTCAGTCCCAGCCCCGTGCCGCCCTTTTGCCGCGAGCTCGAGGAATCGGCCTGGGAGAAGCGCTGGAAGATGCGCGGCTGGAACTCCTTGGGGATGCCGGGGCCGTGGTCGCGAACCTCGATCCTCGCCTGGCCTTCGGCGGTCCGGGCCAGTGCCACCTCCACGGGCGCCTCCGCCGGGGAGAATTTCACCGCGTTGGAGAGGAGATTGGTCATCACCTGGATGAAGCGGTCGGCGTCCACGTTGGCGAGGATCGGGTCCTGCGGCGCGCTGACGCTCAGGGGCACGCGATGCTCGCGCGCGTAGCCTTCCATCGATTCCACGGCGCGCTCGACGAGCGCGCGCAGCTCCATCACCTTCAGCTCGAAGCGCATCTTGCCCGACTCGAGCCTTTCGGTATCGAGGATGTCGTTCACGAGCAGGATCAGGCGCTCGCTGCTGCGCTCGGCGATCAGCACCAGGTCGCGCGCCGGGGTCGGGAGCGCGCCGGCCACGCCTCCCGCGAGCAGCCCCAGCGAGCCGCGGATCGAGGTGAGCGGAGACCGCAGCTCGTGGCTCACGGTGGAGACGAACTCGTTCTTCATCTGCTCCACGTGCTTGAGCTCCGTGATGTCCTGGACCAGGCTCAGGAAGAAATCCGGCAGGCCGTCGTCGCGGCGCACCACGCTCACCGAGGTGAGCGACCACATGACCGATCCGTCCTTGCGCAGGAAGCGCTTGGTCACGTGGTACGCGAAGGGGCGCGCGGGGTCGGCGAGGAGCTCGCCCAAGCGCTTCTCGCTGACCGCCACGTCCTCGGGGTGGGTCACGTCCCGGAAGCCCAGCGTGAGCATTTCGTGCTCGGAATGCCCCAGCATCTCGCAGGCCGTGCGATTCACGCGGATGAACCTTCCATCGAGGTCCGCGTGTACGATGCCCACCAACGCCTGGTCGAAGGTGGCGCGGAACAGCGCCTCGCTGCGTCGCAGGGCGCGCTCGAGGGCCTTGCGCCCGGAGATATCGTGGACGATGCCGGTGAAGATGCGCTGGCCGTCCACGATCACGCCGCTCAGCAGCAACTCGGCCTCGAACACCGTTGCGTCCTTGCGCGCGCACAGGATCTCGCGGCTGTCTTCCTTGAAATCGCCGCCGCGCGCGCGGCGCGCATCGAGCATGGCGAGGGCGCGCGGGCGCAGCGACTCGTCCAAAAGGGTTGCGAAATGGCGCCCGACCATCTCGCCGCTCTCATAGCCGAACATGATGCACGCAGCGGAGTTCACGCCCGTGATCACGCCGTCCGCCGCGGTCGTCACCACGGCGCCGGCCATGTTCTCGGTGATCGCCTTGTGGCGCGCCGCGCTTTCGCGTAGTCGCGCCTGCATCCTGGACAGGGTTTCGAAGTAGCGCCTCTGGCGTGCCAGGGATCCCATGACCGCGAATGTCACCAGCACGATCAGGCCGGAGGCGGCCGCCGCGAGGAGGAAGTAGAGGTGCGTGCGCGCCCGCACCGGCGCGAGCGCCTCCTCCACCGAGCTCCCCACCTCCACGATGAGCGGGTATCTCGCCATGGTCCGGTAGCTCACGAACCGCGGGATGCCCTCCCGCTTGCCATGGCTGGTAAAGGAACCGGCCGGGCTCGCCGCGAGCTGGGCGAAGAGGGACGTCGCGCGCATGTCGTCGCCGTAGGTGCTCGAACTTCCGGCCTGCCGGGCGAGCCCGATGCCGTCGGGCAGGTCGAGCGAGACCAGCCCGCTGGCGCCGACCTTGGCGCGCCGGTAGAACTGGGTGAAGTACGTCGGGTCGACGAACGCGAGGGCGATGCCCGTGAAGGTGCCGTCGGGCTTTTCCAGGCGTCGCGACATCGCGACCCGCAATTCCAGCTCCCAGTTCGACGGTATCGTTACCGGGTGCCCGATGCGCAGCTTCAGTCCCACCTTCAGCTCGAAGCGCATCTTGCCCGACTCGAGCCTTTCGGTATCGAGGATGTCGTTCACGAGCAGGATCAGGCGCTCGCTGCTGCGCTCGGCGATCAGCACCAGGTCGCGCGCCGGGGTCGGGAGC
>JAAOZZ010000245.1 GCA_012274175.1 Betaproteobacteria bacterium | reverse complement strand
GGCGCTGATCACGCCGGCGGCGACATCCATGTTCGACATGTACTGCGTGGCGGTGTTCGAGCAGCCCGCAGCGGTGATGTCGGCGGGCAGCACGTTCTTGGCGGCGGCCGCTTCGGCCACGCCCGTCTTGCACGCGCTTACCGCAGCCAGCACTTCAGTCATCTTCGAACGGTTGAGGTAGTCCTGGTACGCGGGAATGGCGACCGCGGCCAGGATGCCGATGATCGCGACCACGATCATCAGTTCGATGAGGGTGAAGCCTTGTTGAACTTTTTTCATGTGCTCTCCTAAGGTTGGGGAAGAAGTCCGGTGATGCAACTACGATGCGCGAAGAGCCTTATGCAACCGCTGTGCCAGCTTCGCTTCGCAGGCCGAACTTCGCCGCGCCCCATCCCGTCTCCAGCCGCAAGCCGAGCTACCTTTCGAAACAATCACTTAACAGGCCCGGGCAGGCGCCAAATCCCCTTTCCGACGACTGCATCGGCGCTATCTACGCAGCCACTGCCCTTCCCCGCGCTCGCCTTCGCCTCAGCGCGCCAAAACTGACCAAAAACGTCAGTTCCCGCCGGGCCTCAGGGCCGGTAGCCGGGGATGGCCTTCTCGTCGACCTCGTCGATCTGCTCCGGGTCGAGGAACTCGCGCGCGTAGCTGAGGTACACCTTGTCGCGCACGAAAATGTCGAAGAGATCCGGGTCGATGTGCCCGTTCTGCTTGAAGCGGCCGAGGATGGCGAGCGACTCGGACAGCGTCTTGCCGGACTTGTAGGGACGGTCCCGCGCGGTCAACGCCTCGAAGATATCGGCGATCCCCATCACCCGCGCCTGCACGCTCATCTGCTCGCGCGTGAGGCCCTTGGGATAGCCCTTGCCGTCCATGCGCTCGTGGTGGCCGCCGGCGTATTCGGGCACGTTGGCCAGGTGGCGCGGCCACGGCAGCGCCTCGAGCATCTTGATCGTGGCGACGATGTGGTGGTTGATGACCTCGCGCTCGGCGGTGTTGAGCGTGCCGTAGGCGATGTTGAGGTTCTCCTCCTCGTCGCGCGAAAGGAACCGGGCCGTCTCGCCGCGCTCGTTGCGCCACTCGTAGCGCGCGATACGCGACACGCGGGCCTGGTCCTCCGGCTTCATGCGCTCGCTGCCCACGTTGGTGCGGCGCAGGAACTCGCGGTCGTCGTCGTACTGGGCGAGCTTGGCCGAGTAGGCCTCCTCGGCGCGCCGGGCGCTTTCCTCGTCGTGCGCCTCGATCGCCTTCAGCTTGGCGCGCAGCATCTCCACCTCCGCCTCGCGCTTGAGCGCCTCGAAGCGAGTGGCCACGAGGTCGATCCGGTCGTAGATGGTCTGCAGCTTGGTGGCCTTGTCGACCACGTGCACCGGCGTGGTGATCTTCCCGCAATCGTGGAGCAGTCCCGCGATCTTGAGCTCGTAGCGGTCCTTGTCCGACATGTGGAACGCCGTGAGCACTCCGGCGGAAGCGTTGTGGGCCGCCTCCGCGAGCATCATCGTGAGCACGGGAACGCGCTTGCAGTGCCCGCCCGTGTAGGGGCTCTTGTCGTCGATGGCCGTGTTGATGAGCTCGATCAGGGACTCGAACAGCACCTCCAGCTGCTGGATCAGCAGCCGGTTGGTGAGGGCGATGGCCGCCTGGGACGCGAGGGACTCCGCGAGCCGCTGGTCCTCCTCGCTGAACGTCGTGACGCGCCCCGTCGCGGGATCGATGGCGTTCAAGAGCTGCAGCACGCCGATGATCTCGCCCTCGTGGTTCTTCATCGGCACCGTGAGGAAAGAAGTCGAGCGATACCCGGTGCGCTTGTCGAAGTTGCGCGTGCCGGAGAAGTCGAACCCCTCGGCGGTGTACGCGTCGGCGATGTTCACCGTCTTGTGGGTGAGCGCCGCGTAGGCGGCGATCATGGTGTAGTTCGGCCTGCCGTCCTTGTCCTGCAGCGGGATCGGATAGAACGGCACCGCGTTGCCCGAGCTTCCGCCCATCGCGATCGACAGGCTGTCGGTGCGCACGATCTCGAACTGGAGCTTGCCGCCCACCAGGCGATAGAGCGTGCCGCCGTCGGCGCGCGTGAGGTTCTTCGACGCGATGAGGATGGTCTCGAGCAGCGCGGTGATGTCGCGCTCCTGGGAGAGCGCGATGCCGATCGCGTTGAGGTACTCGAGCTTGGACAGGAACCGGGCGTCGTGCGCCCGGTCGCGCTCGAGGCCGGCGCGGGAGGCGGCCGCCGCCGCGGCCCCCGCCGGAGCGGGCATCAGCGCGCTTCCCGGAGTTCCGCGGACGCTCACTTGATGCAGACAGCCCGGACCTGCGCCATGTCGGTGATCCCCTGGAGCACCTTCTCCATCCCGTCCATCTTGAGGGTGAGCATGCCCTCGGCCAGCGCGAGTGCCAGCATCTCCGCCACCCTGGCATGCTCCTGGATCATCTTCTTCATGCCGTCGGTGCCCACCAGGAGCTCGTGCAGGCCCACGCGCCCCTTGTAGCCCGAGCCCCCGCACGCATCGCATCCGACCGGCTTGTACAACTGGAATTCGGGCTTCCCGAAGCCGTAGTCCTTCTGGAATCGGTCGAATACCTTCTTGTAGCCTGCGTTCGGATCGGCCTTGAAATCGGGCGTGTTGACCAGCTCCTGGCAGTACTCGGTGAGGAAATGCTTCACCTCGGCCGGTTCCGGCGTGTAGGGCTTCTTGCACTTGCACAGGCGCTTGGCCAGGCGCTGGGCGAGCACGCCCAGCAGCGCGTCGGCGAAGTTGAACGGGTCCATGCCCATGTCGAGCAGGCGGATGATCGATTCCGGCGCCGAGTTCGTGTGCAGGGTGGCGAACACCAGGTGGCCCGTGAGCGAGGCCTCGATGCCGATGGAGGTCGTATCCTTGTCGCGCATTTCACCGACCATGATGATGTCCGGGTCGGCCCGCAGGAACGCCTTCATCGCGGTGGCGAAGGTGAAGCCCGCCTTGGGGTTCACCTGGCACTGGCGCAGGCCCTTCTGCGTGATTTCCACCGGGTCCTCGGCGGTCCAGATCTTGGTGTCCACGGTGTTGAGGGAGCCCAGCACCGAGTGCAGCGTGGTCGTCTTGCCCGAGCCCGTCGGGCCGCACACGAAGAACAGGCCATAGGGCTTCGACACGCACGCCTTCAGGCGCTCCATGTTCTGCGGCAGGATGCCCAGCTTGTCGAGCGGGATCGGCTCGCCGGCGGCGAGGATGCGCATCACCACGTCCTCGACGCCGCCCGCGGTCGGAATGGTCGCCACCCGCAGCTCGATGTCCAGGGGCCCGAACTTCTTGAACTTGATCTTGCCGTCCTGGGGCTTCCTCTTTTCCGAGATGTCCAGGTCGCACATGATCTTCAGCCGGGTGGTGAGCGGGTTGCGGTACGAGGCCGGCACCTCGATGTAGTTCGAGAGGGTGCCGTCCTTGCGGAAGCGCACGCCCGTCTTCCCCTTGCCCGGCAGCGGTTCCACGTGGATGTCCGAGGCTCCCTGGTTGTATGCGTCCACGATGATCTTGTTCACGAGCTTCACCAGCTCGTTGTCGGCGGCCGCCGAGACCTCGTCGGTGCCGCTGCCCAGGCTGCCCTCTTCTTCATCGTCCAGGCTCGAGAGCAGGTCGCCGATGGATTCGCTGCCGGCGGCGCCTTCCGCGCCGAAGTACTGGTCCAGGGTGAGCGCGAAATCGCGCTCGGTGGTCACCCGGAAGACGATCTTGGCGCGCGGGAAGACGTTTTCCACCATGCGCGAGTTGCGCACGCGCTCCGGATCCGTGGACATCACGATCACGCCCTGCTTGGAATCCTCGAGCGGGATCCAGTGGTT
This sequence comes from Betaproteobacteria bacterium, assembly GCA_012274175.1. Lineage (GTDB taxonomy): Bacteria > Pseudomonadota > Gammaproteobacteria > Burkholderiales > Usitatibacteraceae > Usitatibacter. Next base: position 5,352 of record JAAOZZ010000245.1, on the reverse strand, counting down.
GCCCTCGGCGTAGTCGCGCTTGATGTTCTTCAGCAGGTCCGGCGGCTTGATGCGGTCGGCCTTGAAGGGCTCGTACTCGACGCCGAAGAACTTGGCGAGCGCCGCGCCGATCGCCTGATGCTTCACCTGGAATTCCTCCACCAGGACGTCCTCGACGTTCTTGTTCTTGCGCCGGGCGGCCTTGGTGGCGAGCTCGAGCTCGCCCGCGGCGATCACGTTGTCGACCACCAGGTACTCGAACTTCGACTGGACCGTGCCGGGCATCTGCTGGCGGACCCGGAACGCGATCGCGAGCGTCTTGGCGAGCTCCACCACGCCCTCGTCGTGCAGGGACGAGAATGGCTGCCCCGCGAGGTTGTTGATGAGCTGGATCACGCCCATCAGCTCTGAGCCCGAGTCCCCGCCCAGGATCGGGGCGATCAGCATCTGCTTGGACCGGTAGCCGGTGCGCTGGTCGACCGCCTTGAGGAAGGTGAGGTTGGCCGAGTACTGCTTGAGCTCCCCGTCGTCGTAGACGTCCTTGATGTTCATGTGGCGCTTGTTGAGCGCGCTGAAGCCGGCGAGCGAGGACTCGGAGATCGGCAGCTTGATGTCCTTGAACGAGTTCAACCCCGTCTTCACCTTGGACACGATCGAGGAGCCGTCTTCGCTCGTGATGTACACCGTCATGCGGTCCGCCTCGAAGAGCTGGCAGATGTCGCGCGAGACGTCGAGGATGATCTCGTCGATGTTGCTGGTGGAGTGGATGCGGTTGGTGACGGCCTGGAGCTTCTTGGAGAAGGCCAGCTTCACGCTCATGTCGGCGACGTTGGCCGACGACTGCATCTTGGGTTCGAGGACTGCGCTCATGGTTGCACCTGCGAAGTTGTCCCGCGCTAGAGCGAGAATTCCTGGTTGTTTTCCAGCATGCGCGGGCGCCAGCGCCCCGCGGCCTTGCCGACTTCCTTCATGGTAAGCGCGCCCTCCCCCGGCTTGAGGTGGGTGATGAACACCTCGGGGCTGACGCGCATCTTCTCCAGCTCCTCCGCGAGCATGTCGGGGCAGAGGTGCTTGGACGCGGTGGCGATGTCGCGCTCCTTGTTGGAGAAGGCAGTCTCGATGATGAGGTACTTCAGGTTCGGCGTGCGGTTCACCACCTTCCACAGGGCATCGTTCACCGAGGTGTCCCCGCTGTAGATGAGCGCCGCCTTCGCGGTCTCCAGCACGTAGCCTACCGCGGGCACCGTGTGGTTGGCAGGGATGGGGGTGAAGCGCCGGCCGCGGATCTCCACCGTCTCGCCCACGCGGATTTCCCGGTAGACCATGAACGGATGGTCGCCGTCGGGGATCTGGGTGAAGTCCGGCCAGATCTTCCAGTTGAAGAGGTGGGCGCGAAGGATATCGAGGGTCTCCTTGATTCCGTACACCACGATCGGGCTCGCACGCATCCAGCACACCGTGTCCACCAGGAACGGGATGCTGGTCACGTGGTCCAGGTGCGAATGGCTCACGAAGATGTGGTCGATCTTCGCCAGGCTCTCGAGCGTGAGGTCCCCCACGCCCGTGCCCGCGTCGATGAGCACGTCCTCGTCCACCAGCATGGAGGTCGTTCGCAGCCCCCCGCCGATGCCGCCGCTGCACCCCAGTACCCTGATCCTCATCTCCTGTCCTCGGGCGGCAGCGGCCGTTTCGGAGTGGCCGCCGGGCGCGGGCGCCGGTCGCGACAAGGACCGGACGGTCGATCCATTATCGGAGAACGTTACCATGGGGACTGTGCGCCATTCCACAGTTTAGGCACTGCGGATGCCGCGCGCGAAATCCGCGGCCGGACCCGGGTCCGGCCCGGTTTCACGGCTTGTAGAAGAACTCCATCTTCACGCCCGCGATCTCGATCAGGTCGTGGTCGCCGAGCGAATGGGCCTGGCCTCCGAGCGAGGTGCCGTTGAGCGTGGGATAGGTCGCCCCCTCGACGTGGGTGATGAAGTAGCCGTTGGGCCGCTTGGTGATGACCGCCACCTGCAGGCCGGGTTTGCCGATCGTGGTGAGGTTCTTGGTGAGATCCAGGGTGCGTCCGGCCGCCGCGCCCGAAAGCACCTGGATCGCCGCCTCGCGCAGGGCTCCGGCAGCGGGGGCCGCGGGGGCGTTCGCCGGTTCCGGAGCGCGAGGCGCCTGGGCCTGCGGCTGCGGCTGCGGGGCCGCAGGCGACTGGGGCTGCGTGGTCGCCGGCGCCGGCGCCGGCTTCACCACTTCTCCGCCGAGCGCCTTCAGGTTGGTCTGGGTGTCGCCCATCGACTTGTCCGCCGCGACGGGCGTCGGGGCCGCCTTGGCGGGGTTGCGGATGATCATCGTCTTCTCGAAGTCCGCCGCGGAGGCCGCCGCCGGAGCGTCGTTGAAGTACTTGAGCTTGTGCTTGCCGATCTCCACCACGTCGTTGTTCTGCAGGAAATGCTTCTTGATCGGCTTGCCGTTGACCATGGTGCCGTTGGTGCTGCCCAGGTCCTCGATGAACGAGTCGTTGAGGATCGTGATGATCGCCGCGTGCTCGCCGCTCACCGCGAGGTTGTCGATCTGGATGTCGTTGTGGGGCTTGCGGCCGATGAGCGTGCGCTCCTTGGAGAGCGTGTACTCCTTGAGCACCTGCCCGTCGACGCTGAGGATGAGCTTGGCCATAGTCGTTTTCCTTGGGTGTTACCGGAAGAGTGCCTTGATCCGCGCGAGCCAGCCCCGCGGCACGCCATAGGGCTCGGCGACGCGGATGAGCATCGCCGAAATGTTGTCGCGGCCGCCATTGTCGTTGGCCGCCTGGATGAGCTGCTGGACCGTGAGGCTGGGGTTGGTCTTCAGCGTGATGAGCGTGAGGCGGATCTCCTCGTCCTCGACCATGTCGGACAAGCCGTCGGAGCAAAGCAGGTAGATGTCGTCGGGCTGCGTTTCGTGCACGTGCAGCTCGGGCTCGACCGTCGGATCGATCCCCAGGGCGCGCGTGACGAGGTTCTTGTTCTGCGAGAGCTTCGCTTCCTCGGGCGTGATGAGGCCGGAATCGAGCTGCTCCTGCAGCAACGAGTGGTCGCGCGTGACCTGCTCCATCGACTCGCCGCGCAGCCGGTACAGGCGCGAGTCCCCGATGTGCGCCACGGCCACGAAATTGTCGTAGAAGAGGCACACCACCAGCGTGGTCCCCATGCCCGCGCATTCGGGATTGTTCTGGGAAGTGGTTAAGATGGCGCCGTTGGCGCGCGCGATCTGCTCGCGGATCAGCCGATCGGAGAGCGCCTTCGCGTCCTCGCGCCCGGACCGGTCCACGTCCCGCGGGCGCCACGCTTCCTGGATCCCGTCGGAAATGAGCGATGTCGCCATGCCGCTCGCCACCTCGCCTGCGTTGTATCCGCCCATGCCGTCGGCCAGCACGTAAAGGCCGATCTCGGGACGCGATTCGATGCAGTCCTCGTTGTGGTCGCGAACGCGGCCGGGATCCGTGAGGCTCGCCGACTGCAGCGACTGGGAAAGATTCACGCGCGCCTCCCCGGCGCGCGCGCGCGGACCGCCCTGCGATCGCCCTCCCGTTTCCCGTGCGCCTTTTGTCTCATCCCGTTTCCGGTTTCTTGTTTGAGGCCGCCATGTCCCAAGGCATCGGCCGCCCGAAAGCGGCGGCTGTCTCGCGCGATCCGCAATCCTGAGGCGAAATCCGCAAAAACTCGGATTTATAATAACTTAAAAAGCTTTTTTGAGAAACAATCCCGCTTCGCCACCGATGTCCATGATTTCTCGGAAGTATTTGGGGGTCGCCGCCGCCTCCTTCGGGCGGCGCGCCATTCGCCCCGAACGGTAAAAGTCCTTTTCCGGCGCCCCTTTCCGCGTGGGTTGCCAGCCATTATACGATTGGGTTTAATGGGGCTGGTCGCATCGCTTATCCTGCCCCGCGTTTTCCTCCTTCCGCGCCATTCCCCAAGAGCCTGCCATGGACCGCCTTCAAGACATCGATCCCCTCGAGACCCGCGAATGGGTCGACTCGCTCGACGCCGTGCTCGAGATCGAGGGACCCGATCGAGCGCATTTCATCCTCGAGCAGCTCGTCGACAAGGCGCGCCGCTCGGGGGCCTACCTTCCCTACCGCGCCAACACCGCCTATCTCAACACGATCCCTCCGCACCTGGAGGAACGCATGCCCGGCGACCCGGCCCTCGAGCACCGGCTGCGCTCGATGGTGCGATGGAACGCCGTGGCGATGGTCCTGAGGGGCGGCCGCAAGGACCTGGAGCTGGGCGGCCACATCGCGAGCTTCGCCTCCGCGGCCACGCTCTACGACGTCGGGTTCAACCATTTCTGGCACGCGCCCGGCGAAGCCCACGGCGGCGACCTGGTGTACATGCAGGGCCATTCGTCACCGGGCGTGTATGCGCGCGCGTTCCTCGAGGGACGGCTCACCGAATCGCAGCTGGACAATTTCCGCCAGGAAGTGGACGGCAAGGGCATCGCGTCGTATCCCCACCCGTGGCTCATGCCCGACTTCTGGCAGTTCCCGACGGTCTCCATGGGCCTGGGCCCGATCCAGGCGATCTACCAGGCGCGCTTCCTGCGCTACCTCGAGGACCGCGGACACGCGAAGACGGCGGGGCGGCGCGTATGGGCATTCATGGGCGACGGCGAGATGGACGAGCCGGAATCCATGGGCGCCATCGGCATGGCCTCGCGGGAAGGGCTGGACAACCTCGTCTTCGTCATCAACTGCAACCTGCAGCGCCTCGACGGCCCGGTGCGCGGCAACGGCAAGATCATCCAGGAGCTGGAGGCGGACTTCCGGGGCGCGGGATGGAACGTGCTCAAGGTGATCTGGGGATCGTACTGGGACCCGCTCATCGCCCGCGACCAGGAAGGCCTGCTGCTCAGGCGCATGGAGGAAGCGGTCGACGGCGAGTACCAGAAGTTCAAGAGCCGCGACGGCGCCTACGTGCGCGAGCATTTCTTCGGGAAATACCCCGCGCTCAAGGCGATGGTCGCCAACATGTCCGACGAGGACATCTGGCGCCTCAATCGCGGCGGCCACGATCCGCACAAGGTGTACGCGGCGTACGCCGCGGCCGTCCGCCACAAGGGCCAGCCCACGGTGATCCTCGCCAAGACGGTGAAGGGCTACGGCATGGGTGCGGTGGGCGAAGGCAAGAACATCGCGCACCAGCAGAAGAAGATGCCCGCCGACGCCCTGAAGCAGTTCCGCGACCGCTTCAACATTCCCATCGCCGACGACAAGCTCGCCGACATCCCCTATTTCCGCCCGGCGGAGAGCTCGCCCGAGATGAAGTACCTGCGCGAGCTTCGCGCGGCACTCGGCGGGTCCCTTCCCCAGCGCCGCCGCAAGAGCCGCAGCCTCGAGGC
>JAAOZZ010000244.1 GCA_012274175.1 Betaproteobacteria bacterium | reverse complement strand
GCCTGGGCCTTGGCCAGGCGCTTCACAAGGGAGAGCTGGTCGCCCGAATCGAGGATCTGGAAGAGCTGCGGCAGCCCCGCGTCACGATGGTGGGTGCGCAGCAGCCGGTTGCACAGGCCATGGAAGGTCCCGACCCACATGCCGCGCGTGTTGATGGGCAGCATCGCCGAGAGGCGCGTGAGCATCTCGCGCGCCGCCTTGTTGGTGAACGTGACCGCGAGGATGCCCGCCGGGCTCACCTCCCCTGATTGGATCAGGTGGGCGATGCGCGTGGTGAGCACGCGGGTCTTGCCGCTGCCCGCGCCCGCGAGGATGAGCGCGCATTGCCGCGGCAGGGTCACCGCCTTCAGCTGCTCGGGATTGAGGTTCGAGAGGATGTCGCGCATGGCAGGACGAAATTCGGGTTCCGCGACCGCGATTTTCGCATGGGCGACTCCGCCGCCCGGGGCCGATATCCAAAAAAAGAGGGCGCCGACGTGGCGCCCTGAACTGTCTGCCCCAACTTCCGGTCTCGTCCGCTCGGGACGGGACAATGAAGGAGACATCGCTTGCGCGGCGGAAGTTCCTTCAGCCCTTGGCTTCGGACATGGGGCTCACCAGGGGAATCCTCACGCCCGGCACCGTGCGCAGGTTGGCCATCAACGCCCGCGCCTCGGCCTCGCCCGCGAGCCCCGTCACCTGCACGATGAACATGCCCTCGCCTTCCATGGCCACTCGCGACGGGTATCCGTTGGCGTGCAGCGTGCGGTTCAACGCGAGAGCCTCGTCGCGTTTCCCGACCTTCGCCGCCACCACGCGCCACGTGCCTCCCACGCGGCCCGCCGGCCCGTCGGGCGCGATCTCGGTCTCCCTGGACCAGATCTCGATCTGCTTCTCGTCCACCTTGGCCACTTCCGGCGCTCCGCCCCGCGGCTTCTGGTAGAAGTCGAGGCGGTGGTCCAGGGTCACCGTCGGATTGCCCTCCGAGCCCACGCTGATCTTGCCTTCCAGCAGGCACACCAGGTCGCGCGCGTCGGTGGATTTTCCCCACAGGTCCGTGCCGCGGATTCCCGCCGTCACGTTGTTCACCCGAATGTTGATGTCGCGGCCCTGGTGGCGCGCGATCGCCGCGGTGGTGAAGCGGAAGGCGCCCGCGATCACATTCAGCGCAGCGCGGAAGATCCCGCGGCGCTCCACTTTCTCCACCACGAACTGCGCGTGCTCGCCCAGCTTGACCGCGCTGCCCTCGCCCAGCTTGAGCAGCACGCGCGCGTTCGCACCCGTGCGCAGCCGGTCCTTCGCCTGCAGCGCGATGCCCGGGGCGAGGGGCACGGAATTCCCGCCGCGCTCGAGCCACGCCGGATACTGCACCGCCTCGACAGTCGCGGGCTGCCCGAACGCGATGCCCGAAGCCAGCGCCGCGAGCAGCGCGCATCCCAGAACAAGTCGCCTCATCGCCGTTCCTCCCGAATTTCGATGATGCCCGTTGTACGCGGCAACCCCAAGGCCGGATGCCCCGTGGGCAAAATGCCCCAGACTGCGCGGCAAATCAAGGGTTTGTCCCCGCGCGCCTGATATAATTTTTGGTTCATGGACCCGCAATACCACCCGAAGGCGATCGAACCGGAAGTCCAGCGGCAGTGGGCCGACACGCGCGCTTTCGTCGCACCCGACGCTTCCTCACGGCCCAAGTACTACTGCGTGTCGATGCTGCCCTATCCCTCGGGCAAGCTGCACATGGGGCACGTGCGCAACTACACGATCAACGACGCGCTCTACCACTTCCTGCGCATGAAGGGCTGGAACGTCCTCATGCCCATGGGATGGGACGCGTTCGGCCTGCCGGCGGAGAACGCGGCGATGGCCAACGGCGTGCCTCCCGCAAAATGGACGTGGGACAACATCGCGTACATGAAGAAGCAGTGCCAGGCGATGGGCTGGGCGATCGACTGGACGCGCGAGATCGCCACCTGCTCGCCTTCGTACTACCGCTGGAACCAGTGGTTCTTCCTGCGCCTGCGGGAAAAGGGCCTGGTCTACAAGAAGACGGGCGTGGTGAACTGGGATCCGGTGGACCAGACGGTGCTCGCCAACGAGCAGGTGATCGACGGGCGCGGTTGGCGCACGGGCGCGCCCGTCGAGAAGCGCGAGATCCCGATCTGGTACATGCGCATCACGCAGTACGCCGACGAGCTGCTCGACTCCCTCGACGGCCTCGGCTGGCCCGAGCAGGTGAAGCAGATGCAGAGGAACTGGATCGGGCGCAGCTACGGCGTGGAGTTCGTGCTGCCTTACGCGCCCGAGACGGCCGCGCAGATGAACGACGGCAAGCAGGGGCTCAAGGTCTTCACCACGCGCGCCGATACGATCATGGGCATCACCTTCGCGGCGGTCGCCGCGGAGCATCCGCTCGCCACCGAGGCCGCCAGGGGCAACGCCGCGCTCGCCGCGTTCATCGACGAGTGCAGGAAGGGCGCCGTAGCGGAAGCCGAGCTCGCGACGATGGAGAAGAAGGGCGTGCCCACGGGGCTCTTCGTCCTGCATCCCATCACGGGCGAGAAGGTCGAGGTCTGGGTCGGCAACTACGTACTCATGGCTTACGGTGAAGGCGCCGTGATGGCGGTGCCGGGCCACGACGAGCGCGACTTCGCGTTCGCGAGGAAATACGGCCTCGCGATCCGGCAGGTGATCGACGTGGACGGCAAGCCCTATTCCACCGACGAATGGCAGCCCTGGTACGCGGACTACGGCCGCAACGTCCACTCGGGCCCGCGGTTCCCGGCCCTCGACGGCAAGGACTATCCCGCCGCGATCGACGCGGTGGTGGCGCAACTCGGCCACCTGGGCGTCCCCGCCGCCAAGCGCGTGCAATATCGCCTGCGCGACTGGGGCATCTCGCGCCAGCGCTACTGGGGCACTCCGATCCCGATGATCCAGTGCCCGAAGTGCGGCGACGTGGGCGTGCCCGACGGCGAGCTGCCCGTGGTCCTGCCCGAGAACCTGGTGCCCGACGGCAGCGGCAGCCCGCTCGCGAAGTCGGCGGCGTTCTACGAGTGCAAGTGCCCGAAGTGCGGCGGCGCGGCCCGGCGCGAGACCGACACGATGGACGTCTTCGTGGACTCGTCCTGGTACTACATGCGCTACGCCTGCCCCGACGCGGAGACCATGGTCGACGCGCGCGCCGGCTACTGGATGCCACTCGACATGTACATCGGCGGCATCGAGCACGCGATCCTGCACCTTCTCTACGCGCGCTTCTGGACCAAGGCGATGCGCGATCTGGGCCTCGTCAGGGTGGACGAGCCGTTCACGAACCTGCTCACCCAGGGCATGGTGCTGAACCACATCTTCTCGCGGCGCACCGCGAAGGGCGGCATCCAGTACTTCGCGCCCGACGAGGTCGAGGCGACGATCGACGGCGAGGGGCGCATTTCCGGCGCGAAACTCAAGGGCGACGGCAGCCCCGTCGACTACGAGGGCATCGGCACGATGTCCAAGTCCAAGCGCAACGGCGTGGATCCCCAGGACATGATCGAGCGCTACGGCGCCGACACCGCGCGCTTCTACGTGATGTCGGCCAATGCGCCGACCGACACGATGATCTGGTCGGACGAGGGCGTGGACGGGTCGTTCAAGTTCCTGCGCCGCCTCTGGGCCATGGTCCACGAGCACGTCGCAGCGGGCGTGGTGGCGAGCTACCCTCACCCCGGCCCTTTCCCAAGGGAGGGGCAGGAGCTGTCGAAGGAGCTCGGGGAACTGCGCCTCAAGCTGCACAAGACCATCGAGAAGGTCGCCGACGACTACGGCCGGCGCCTGCAGTTCAACACCGCCATCGCCGCCGTGCGGGAGATGCTGAACCTCTACGAGACGATGAAGGATCGCAGCCCCGTGGCGCGCGCCGTGGCCCAGGAAGTGCTCGAGGCTTCCCTCCTGCTGCTGGCCCCCATCGTGCCCCACATCGCCACCGCGCTGTGGTGCGAGCTGCGCCCCGGGACGCGCCTCATCGACCAGCCGTGGCCCGCGGTGGACGCGCAAGCCCTGGTGCAGGATTCCATCCAGCTCGTGCTGCAGGTGAACGGCAAGCTGCGCGGGCACATGAACGTTCCCGCCGGGGCGAGCCGCGAAGAGATCGAGGCGGCGGCGATGCTCCATGAAGCGGTGGTCAAGTTCGCCGCGGGGCAGAAGGCGAAGAAGGTCGTCGTCGTGCCCGGCCGGCTGGTGAACGTCGTTGTCTGATCGGCGCGCGGGCTTCGGCCCCGCGGCGCTCGCGGCGGCGGCGCTCGTGTTGGCCTCCTGCGGCTTCCAGCTTCGCGGCGATCCCGCGGTGGGGCTCAAGACCCTCTCGCTCGCCGCCGTGGGGCCCTCCGGCGTGGCCACCGAGATCCGCCACATCCTCGCCGCCGGTCCCACGAAGGTGGTCGCCGACCCGAAGAACGCCGAGGCGCAGCTCACGATCCTTTCGGAAACGCCCGAGAAGACCGTGTTCACCGTGACGGGCACGGGGCGCGTGTACGAGTTCCAGCTGCGCCTCGTCGTGCGCTTCCAGGTCACGGTGCCGGGCCGCGAGGAGCCGGTGATCGCGCCGGCCGAGGCGGCCGCGACGCGCCTCATCACCTACAGCGAGGCCGCGCCCACGGCGAAGGAAGTGGAGGAGCAGTTGCTCTACCGGGACATGCAGGCGGACCTCGCCCGGCGCATCCTGCGCCAGATCGCCGCCGCGAAGCAGCAGGGGATGTAGGTGAAGATCACGACCCGGCAGCTCGAAGGGCACCTGAAGAAGGGGCTCGCGCGCCTCTACGCGGTGCACGGCGCCGAGGCGCTCGTCGCCCTGGAGGCCGCCGATCGCATCCGCGAGGCGGCGCGCCGGGACGGCTGCACGGAACGCGAGGTGTTCTTCGCCGAGCCGGGCGTGGACTGGAGCCGGCTTGCGACGAGCGCCTCCAACCTGTCGCTCTTCGCCTCGAAGCGGCTCGTGGAGCTGCGCGTGCCCACGGGCAAGCCCGGGACCGAGGGCGCGCGCGCCATCGAGGCGTGGTGCGCGAAGCTGCCCGAGGACGCGGTGACGCTGGTGGTGCTGCCCGAGCTCGACTGGCAGCAGCAGAAGTCGAAATGGTTCGAATCCCTCGGCAACGCCGGCGTGATGGTGGAGGCTCGGCTCGTGACCCGCGAGGAGCTGCCCGACTGGCTCGCCGAGCGCCTCGCGCGGCAGGGCCAGAAGGCGTCGGTGGAAACCTTGGAATGGCTCGCCGAGCGCGTGGAAGGCAACCTCCTCGCGGCCCGGCAGGAAGTGGAGAAGCTCGCGCTGCTGCTGCCCGCGGGCGAGGTGACCCTCGCCTCGATCCGGGAAGCGGTGACCGACGTCTCGCGCTTCGAGCGCGAGTCGCTCCTCGAGGCGATCCACGGCGAGGATTTGCCGCGCATCGTGCGCGCGGTGCGCTCCCTGAAGGCCGAAGGCGAGCCGCTGCCGCTGCTCCTGTGGACGCTCGCCGAGGAGCTGCGGCTCATGATGGCGGTGGCGGCCGGCGAGCGCCCACGCCGCTTCCTGCCGCCCGACCGCGTGGAAGCCCTCGCGCGCACCGCCCGCCGCCACGACGCCCGGTCGTTCCACCGGGAGCTCTTGCGGGCCCACCGGATCGACCGCATGATTAAAGGCGTCGAGACGGGCGAACCCTGGGACAACATGGTCGAGCTGGCGCTCGGGCTGGCCGCGAGGCCGGTGCTCGCCGACATCGCCGCCTGAGACGCCGCAAGAACCCAAGATGCCCAACGACCTCACCGCTTCCGCCGACCTGCACGCCCTGATGCTCGCCATGGGCGAGTCCGCCCGCGCGGCGAGCCGCGTGCTCGCCCGCGCTCCCACGGCCGCGAAGAACCGCGCCCTCGAGGCCGCCGCCCAGGCGCTCGTCGCCCGCGAGCGCACCCTCCTCGCCGCCAACGCCCAGGACGTGAAGGCCGCGCGCGCCGACGGCCATGACGACGCGTTCATCGATCGCCTGGCACTCACCGCGAAGGCGATCGAGGCCATGGCCGAAGGGCTGCGCGAGGTGGCGAAGCTTCCCGATCCCGTGGGCGCGGTCACCGGCCTCGCCTTCCGTCCCTCGGGAATCCAGGTAGGCCACATGCGCGTGCCCCTGGGCGTGATCGGCATCATCTACGAGTCGCGCCCCAACGTGACCGCCGATGCGGGCGGGCTGTGCCTGAAGTCCGGCAACGCCTGCATCCTGCGCGGCGGGAGCGAGTCCATCGTCTCCAACCAGGCGATCGCCGCGTGCCTCGCGCTGGGGCTGAAGGAGGCGGGGCTGCCCGAGGCGGCGATCCAGCTCGTGGCCACGCCCGACCGCGCCGCGGTGGGGGAGCTCATCGCCATGGAGCGCCACGTGGACGCGATCGTGCCCCGCGGCGGCAAGGGCCTCATCGAGCGCGTGTCGAGGGAGGCGCGCGTGCCGGTGATCAAGCACCTGGACGGCGTGTGCCATGTGTACATCGACGAGCGCGCCGACCCCGCCAAGGCCGTGGCGATCGCCGACAACGCGAAGACGCAGCGCTACGGCACGTGCAACACCATGGAGACGCTGCTCGTCGCCCGCGCGGTCGCGCCGAAACTGCTGCCGAAGATCGGCCGCATCTACGCGAAGAAGCAGGTCCAGATGCGCTGCTGCGCCGAATCGAGGTCGATCCTCGAGAAGGCGGGTGTCACCGGGCTGGCGGACGCGACCGAGGAGGATTTCCGCACCGAGTGGCTCGCCCCGGTCGCCTCGGTGCGCGTGGTGGCGGGCCTGGACGAGGCGATGGACCACATCGCGCGCTACGGCTCTCAGCACACCGACGCGATCGTGACCGAGGACTGGAGCCACGCGCAGCGCTTCCTGCGGGAAGTGGACTCGAGCTCCGTGATGGTGAACGCCTCGACGCGCTTCGCCGACGGCTACGAGTATGGCCTGGGCGCGGAGATCGGCATCTCCACCAACAAGCTGCACGCGCGCGGCCCCGTCGGCCTCGAAGGCCTCACCTCGCTCAAGTGGATCGTGTTGGGCGACGGGCAAGTGCGCGACTGAGCGGTCCGCTTGATTCCTGCCCGTTCCTCGAGCGCACCGGCGATCGGCCTGTTCGGCGGCACGTTCGACCCGGTCCACTTCGGCCACCTGCGGCTCGCGACCGAGCTCTCGGAAGCGTTCCGGCTCGAGCGCACGATCTTCCTGCCCGCGGGCCTGCCCTATCACCGCGGGAGGACCGCCCACGCCTCGAGCGAGGAGCGCCTCACGATGTTGAAGCTTGCCACCGCCCGGGACGCGCGCTTCGACGTGGACGACCGGGAGCTCAAGCGCGAGGGGCGGACTTTCACCTATGACACCCTGGCCGAGATTCGCGCCGAGCGCGGCCCCGATGCAACGCTGGTCTTCCTCGTGGGCAGCGATGCCTTCGCGCACATCGACACGTGGCACCGCTGGACCGAGCTCTTCGACCTCGCCCATTTCGCCGTGGCGATCCGCGGCGACGACGCGCAATGGGCCACGAAAGGACCCGGGGCGTTCCCGCGGGAGGCGTGGCCGCGCATCACCCTCAACCTGCGCGAGATGCTCTCGGCCCCGGCGGGCAAGGTGATGACCTTCGCGATGACGCCGCTCGCCATTTCCTCGACCACCCTCCGGGCGCTCGCCGGCGAGGGCTCGTCCATCCGCTACCTCACGCCCGAGCCGGTGGTGGAATACATCCGCTCGCGCCAACTCTACACCGCGAAGGACGCGCCCCGGGACGCCCTCCCCGGCGCCGCCGGATGAAGAAGCCCACGACACTCGCCAAGAAGAAGCTGGTGATCGCGGCCCTCGAGGACATCAAGGCGCACGACATCCAGGCGATCGACGTGCGCAAGGTGACCTCGATCTTCGACTGGATCATCGTCGCGAGCGCCGACTCGGCGCGCCAGACCAAGGCCCTCGCCCGGCACGTGCGCGATCGCCTGCGGGAATCCGGGTCGGCCATCGTCGGCACCGAAGGCGAGGAAAGCGGCGAATGGATCCTCGTGGACGCGGGCGACGTCGTCGCCCACGTGATGCAGCCCGCGGTGCGCGAGTACTACAGCCTCGAGGAGCTCTGGGGCGAGGGCAAGTTCGACTCGGTGGTGAACTCGAGCGCCCCGGTGAAGGTGCCGAAGAAGAAGCCGTCCCGGGCGCGCAAGCCCCGCGCCGGCTAGATTGCGTTGCGCGTCACGATCCTGTCGGTCGGCCACCGCATGCCGGCATGGATCCGGGACGGCTTCCAAGAGTACGCGCGGCGCATGCCCCCGGAGCTGCGCTTGGAGCTGGTGGAATTGAAGCCCGAGGACCGTGGTCCGGGGCGCGCGACCGAGCGCGCCCTGGAGCTCGAAGGCGAGCGCCTCCTGGCCGCGCTGCCCCCGGGGGCCACGCTCCTCGCCCTGGACGAGAAGGGACGCACCGTCTCCACCCAGGGCCTCGCGGTGATGCTCTCCGGGTGGATGCGCGACGGGGGCCATCCCGCGTTCGCGATCGGCGGCGCCGACGGGCTCTCGCCCCAGGTGAAGGAACGCGCCGACAAGCTCGTCTCCCTCTCGGCGCTCACCCTGCCCCACGGTCTCGTGCGCGTGGTGCTCGCCGAGCAGCTCTATCGCGCGTGGTCCATCCTCGCGGGACATCCCTACCACCGCGAATGACGCCGGCGGACATCGTGTTCCTGCCGGGCTTCGACGGCGCGGCCGAGCTGCGCGAGCCGTTCGTCCAGGCGCTGCGCGGAGCGCACCCGGTGCGCTCCGTGGGTTACCCCAACCGCACCCTGGGCGGCATCGAGGCCTACTGGCGCCATGCCGCGGGCTCCCTCGATCCGTCCGCGCGCCGCGTCCTGGTCG
>JAAOZZ010000243.1 GCA_012274175.1 Betaproteobacteria bacterium | reverse complement strand
GGCGAGGGCGCCGCGCTCGAATCCCTCGGCGTGTGGCATGAAGTCGAGGGCCGGCTCGCGAGCGCCGAGAACGTGCGCGCCGCCCTCGCCCTCGTCGCGCGCGGCGAGGCGCCGCTCGGAATCGTGTATCGCACCGACGCGATGGCCGAGGCGGGTGTGGCCGTCGTGGACACCTTTCCCGCCTCGAGCCACCCGAGCATCGTCTACCCGATGGGCGTGCTGCGCGGCGCGCCGAAGGCCGCCGGGGACCTCGCCGCGTTTCTCGCCTCGCCCGCCGCGCGTTCGATCTGGATGCGCTACGGCTTCGGTTCCCCTCCCTGAAACGATGATCTCTCACGAGGAAGCCGAGGCCATTCTCCTCAGCCTCAAGGTGGGCGCGGCGAGTGTTGCCGCGAGCCTGCCGATCGCGATCGCCACGGCGTGGGTGCTCGCGCGCCGGGATTTCCCCGGCAAGGCGCTGCTCGACGCGATCGTGCACCTGCCGCTCGTGCTGCCGCCGGTGGTCGTGGGCTATGCGCTGCTGCTCGCGTTCGGCCGCCACGGGCCGCTGGGCGCGCTGCTCGCCCCGCTCGGCATCACGTTCGCGTTCCGGTGGACCGGCGCCGCGCTGGCGGCCGCGGTGATGGGTTTTCCCCTGGTGGTGCGCGCGATCCGGCTCTCGATGGAAGCGATCGATCCGCGCCTCGAAGCCGCGGGACGCACCCTCGGAGCGCGGCCGTGGCGCGTTTTCGCGACGCTCACCCTGCCCCTCGCATGGCCCGGCCTCGTGACCGGCGCGCTGCTGGGCTTCGCGCGCGCCCTCGGCGAATTCGGCGCCACCATCACCTTCGTCTCCAACATTCCCGGCGAGACCCAGACCCTGCCGCTCGCGGTCTACAGCGCGATCCAGGTACCCGGCGGAGACGCCGAGGCGCTGCGGCTTTCCCTCTTCTCGGTGCTGCTGTCCCTCGCGGCCCTGGCGGTCTCCGAGCGGCTCGCCCGGCGCGGAACG
Source organism: Betaproteobacteria bacterium (assembly GCA_012274175.1). Classification (GTDB taxonomy): domain Bacteria; phylum Pseudomonadota; class Gammaproteobacteria; order Burkholderiales; family Usitatibacteraceae; genus Usitatibacter. The sequence continues at coordinate 3,132 of JAAOZZ010000243.1, read as the reverse complement.
AAGGCGCTCTCCCGTGCTTGAAGTCGACGTCACGCTGTCGCGCGGAGCGTTCCGCCTCGAGGCGAAATTCGCGAGCGATGCGCCGATCGTGGCGCTCTTCGGGCGCTCGGGCTCGGGCAAGACCACCATCGTCGAGGCCATCGCGGGGCTTGCGAGGCCCGAGCGCGGGCGCATCGTGGTCGAGGGCCGCACGCTCTTCGACAGCGACCGGGGCATCGACCTCGCGCCCGAACGCCGCCGCGTAGGCGTGGTGTTCCAGGACGCGCTCCTCTTCCCCCATCTCTCGGTGCGCGCGAACCTCGCCTATGGGGAGCGCCTCACGCCCGCCGGGGAGCGCTTCATCGACCACGGCCGCATCGTGTCGCTGCTGGGGCTTGCCGCGCTGCTCGACCGGCGCCCCGGCACGCTCTCCGGCGGGGAGAAGCAGCGCGTGGCGATCGGGCGCACGCTGCTCGCGAGCCCGCGGGTGCTGCTGATGGACGAGCCGCTCGCCTCCCTCGACGCCCCGCGCAAGGCCGAGATCCTGCGCTACGTGGAGCTGCTGCGCGACGAGTTGCGCCTTCCCATCGTGTACGTGAGCCATGCGGTGGAGGAAGTCACGCGGCTCGCCGACCGGCTGGTGCTGGTCTCCGACGGGCGCACCGTCGCCCAGGGCGACGTGGCCGAGGTGCTGGGCCGGGCGGATCTGAAGCCCCTCACCGGGCGCTTCGAGGCCGGGGCGGTGATCGACGCGCGGGTGGCCCGCCACGACGAGCGCTACGAGCTCACGGTGCTCGCCTTCGACGGCGGCGAGCTCGTGGTGCCCAACGTGGACGCCCTCGTCGGAGAGCCGGTGCGGGCCCGCGTGCGATCGCGCGACGTGGCGCTCGCCCTCGAGATTCCGCGCGACACGAGCTTCCAGAACATCCTTGCCGCGACCGTCGAGTCGATGGGAGATGAGTTCGGGGCGATCGTCGACGTGTCGCTGCGGGTGGGCGCCACGCCGCTCGCGGCGCGCATCACGCGCCGCTCGGCCGAGCGCCTCGCGCTCGCCCCCGGCAAGCCGGTCTACGCGCTGGTGAAGGCGATCGCCATCGACCGCAGGAGCGTGGGCTACGCCTGATCGTTCCAGGTGACCTCGCCCGCCCGGGCGAGGTCGTAGCCGGTGAGCGAAGCGGCGTGCGCGGCGAAGCGGCGCGAGCGGGCGAATTTCCAGAGCGACTGCAGCGGCGGATCGAACCAGCTCGCGCGCGCGACCGCGAGGTCGAGCCGCTCGACGGCGATGGGCACGAAGTCCAGGCCGAAGAGGTGCGCCGCGGCGCGCGCTCCGAGCCCCGCGTCCGCATCTCCCGAGGCGATCGCCGCTGCGAGGTCGCTTTCCGTGGGCGCGGGTGCCACGCTCGCGCGCAGCGCCGAGGGCTTCACGCGCTCGCGCTCGAGCAGCCGCTCCAACAGCTCGCGGCTGCCCGAGCCCTCCTGCCGGAGCACGACCCGCACCCCCCGGCGCGCGAGATGGCCCGCGCTGCGCAAGCCCTTCGGGTTTCCGCGGGCCACGAGCAGCCCCTGCTCCCGGCGCGCCCATTCCACCAGGGCCACGTCGCGCCCGCGCAGGCGCTCGTCGGCCGCCTGGCGGTTGAAGTCGGAGATGGTCGCGTCGGGAAGGTGCAGGAGTGCGGCGCACGCCTCGCCCGAGGCCAGGCGCTCGAGGCCGTCGCGGCTGCCCTGGGTGAGCAGCGCCAGCCCGCAACGGGACTCCCGCACTGCCCATTCGAGCAGCGGATCGTGGCTGCCGGCGATGGTGGGCGGAAGCGCCGTGCGCGGGGCGGCGCCGCCCGAGCGCGCGGCGAGCCAGCGCTGCACCTCGGCCGGCGCGAACAGGATCTTGGCCCCGGCCCGGGTATGGGGAATGTCGCCGCGGGCCACCAGGTCGTAGACCTTGCGCTCCTTCAGGCGCAGCCACTCGGCCACCTCGCGCACGTTGAGCAGCGTGGCGGCGGAGGCGGGGGGCGGGCGGTCCATGGCCTCATTCTAAGGCCCCCGGAAGGAACCCTTTGCGTCTTTTCCGGAAGTTTGCAAAAATTCCGGATGCTTGAAATTCTTGCCAGCTTCGGGCTCGCCGCCCGGCTCATCGCCGGCGCGGACCCGGAGCTCGTGCACACGGTCGCCCTGTCCATGGGGGTCAGCATGGCCGCGGGGTTCCTCGCCTGCGTGGTGGGGCTCCCTTTGGGCGCCCTCGTGGCGGTGGCGAGCTTCCCGGGCCGGCGCGCCGCGGTGGTGTTCCTCAACGCGCTCCTCGGCTTGCCGTCGGTGTCGGTGGGCCTCGCGATGTACATGCTGCTTTCGCGCGCGGGGCCGCTCGGATCGCTCGGGATCCTCTTCACGCCCGTTGCGATCATCTGGGCCCAGTCGATCCTCGTCACCCCGTTCGTCGCGGCGCTCTCGCGCCAGGTGGTCGAGGATGCCTGGCGCGAGTACCGCGAGCAGTTCGCCTCCCTCGAGGTGTCCGCCCTGCGCGCGGTGCGCACCCTGCTCTGGGACACACGCTATTCGCTCCTCACCGTGGTTCTCGCCGGCTTCGGGCGCGCGGCATCCGAGGTGGGCGCGGTGATGATCGTGGGCGGCAACATCGCCGGGGTCACGCGCGTGATGACCACCGCCATCGCGCTGGAGACCAGCAAGGGGGACCTGCCCCTCGCGTTGGCCCTGGGCATCGTGTTGCTCACGGTGGTGCTGGGACTCAACATCGTGGCCCATGGCATCCGCGACTGGAGCGTGCGCCGATATGGATAGGGCACCCGCGATCGCGCTGCCGCTCGAAGTCGAGAACCTCTCGGTGCTCGCCGGGGGGCGGGAAGTGTTGCACGGCGTGACGTTCCGGCTGGAGCCCGGCCTGCGCACCGTGATCCTCGGCGCCAACGGCGCGGGCAAGAGCATGCTCCTGCGCGCGCTGCACGGCCTCGTGCCCATCGCCTCGGGAAGCGTCGCCTGGGCGGGCGGCCCGCGCCCCGCGCGCTGCGAGGCGCTCGTGTTCCAGCGGCCGGTGATGCTGCGGCGGAGCGCGCTCGCCAACGTCGAATACGCGCTCGCGACGCGCGGAGTGGCGCGCGCGGATCGCAGGGTTCGCGCCCGCGAAGCGCTCGAGCGCATGGGCCT
>JAAOZZ010000242.1 GCA_012274175.1 Betaproteobacteria bacterium | reverse complement strand
TCGGACAACTCCTTGCGGCTCGCCAGCGTCGCCTCCCGGTTCCGGGACGGGACGCCCGGTGTGCGCGGAATGGTAGCAAACCGGCCGCGCAAAGCGCCGCTCCCGGCTCCATGAGCATGGGGCGCCATTCCGGCTTGACCAATCCCCGCCCAGCCGCTAATGTCACTGGTTCCCCCTTCGAAAACTCTCGATTTACAAGGCCTTAGAGATGGAACTCCAGCTCCCCCCGCTCGCGGAAACCGGAACGACCCTGACGGGCGCCGAAATCGTCATCCGCTGCCTCCAGGAGGAGGGCGTCGAGTTCGTCTTTGGCTATCCCGGCGGTGCGGTGCTCTTCATCTACGACGCGATCTTCAAGCAGAAGAAGGTGAAGCACATCCTGGTGCGCCACGAGCAGGGCGCGCTGCACGCCGCCGACGGCTACGCGCGCGCCACCGGCAAGCCCGGCGTGGCCCTCGTCACGAGCGGGCCCGGCGTGACCAATGCCGTCACGGGCATCGCCACGGCCTACATGGATTCGATCCCGATGGTGGTGATCACCGGGCAGGTCCCGACCCAGGCCATCGGCGAGGACGCGTTCCAGGAGTGCGACACCGTCGGCATCACGCGCCCGTGCGTGAAGCACAACTTCCTGGTGAAGGACGTGAACGAGCTCGCGGTGACGATCAAGAAGGCCTTCCACATCGCGACCACCGGCAGGCCTGGCCCGGTGCTGGTGGACATCCCGAAGGACGTCTCCAACAAGGCCGCCCACTTCCACTATCCCGCCAAGATCCACATGCGCTCGTACAGCCCCGTGACCCGCGGGCATGGCGGACAGATCAAGAAGGCGATGCACCTGCTGCTGGAATCGAAGCGACCGATGATCTACGTGGGAGGCGGGGCCATCCTGGGCGAGGCCTCGGCGGAAGTCGCCGAGCTCGTCCGGCTGCTGGGGTTCCCGATCACCAACACGCTGATGGGCCTGGGTTCCTATCCCGCCAACGACCGCCAGTTCCTCGGCATGCTGGGCATGCACGGCACCGTGGAAGCCAACATGGCGATGCAGAACTGCGACGTGCTGCTCGCCATCGGCGCGCGCTTCGACGATCGCGTGATCGGCAACCCGGCCCACTTCGCCGCGGGCAACCCGGCGCGCAAGATCGTCCACATCGACGTGGATCCCTCGTCCATCTCCAAGCGCGTGAAGGTGGACGTGCCCATCGTGGGCAGCGTGAAGGAAGTGCTGCACGAGCTGCTGGCGCTGCTGAAGGCCGCCAACCAGGCGCCGGACGCCGCCGCGCTCGCCGAGTGGTGGGCCCAGATCGCCGTGTGGCGCGCCAAGGACTGCCTGCGCTACGACCGCGCCTCGCCCATCATCAAGCCGCAATACGTGATCGAGAAGCTCTATGAGGTGACCCGGGGCGACGCCTACGTGACCTCCGACGTGGGACAGCACCAGATGTGGGCCGCCCAGTTCTACCGCTTCGACAAGCCGCGGCGCTGGATCAATTCCGGGGGCCTGGGGACCATGGGCGTTGGGCTTCCGTACGCGATGGGGGTGAAGCTCGCCTTTCCCGACGCGCAGGTGGCGTGCGTCACCGGCGAGGCCTCGATCCAGATGTGCATCCAGGAGCTTTCCACCTGCAAGCAATACCACCTGCCCGTGAAGATCGTGAACCTCAACAACCGCTACATGGGCATGGTCCGCCAGTGGCAGGAATTCTTCCACGGCAACCGATACAGCGAATCGTACATGGACGCGCTGCCCGACTTCGTGAAGCTCGCCGAGGCCTACGGCCACGTGGGCATGCGCATCGACAAGCCCGCCGACGTGGAAGGGGCGCTCGCCGAGGCGTTCGCGATGAAGGACCGGCTTGTCTTCCTCGACTTCATCACCGACCAGACCGAGAACGTCTTCCCGATGGTGCCCGGCGGCAAGGGCATGTCGGAGATGATCCTGTCCGAGGAACTCTGAGCGTCGCTGCCTCGCAGGAGGCAGCCCGGCCCGAACCCCTGGGTCCCCGCCTGCGCGGGGACGACAATCGCGAAACCATGCGCCACATCCTCTCCATCCTGGTCGAAAACGAAGCCGGCGCGCTGTCGCGCGTGGCGGGCCTGTTCTCCGCCCGCGGCTACAACATCGAAACGCTCACCGTCGCTCCCACCGAGGACGAGACGATGTCGCGCATGACCATCGTCACCACGGGCTCCGACGAGATCGTCGAGCAGATCACCAAGCAGCTGAACAAGCTGGTGGACGTGGTGAAGGTGGTCGACTTGTCCGAAGGCAAGCACATCGAGCGCGAGCTCATGCTCGTGAAGGTGCGCGCCGGAGGCAAGGATCGCGAGGAGATCAAGCGCACCGTGGACATCTTCCGCGGGCGCATCCTCGACGTCACCGACAAGACCTACACGATCGAGCTCACGGGAACCACCGAGAAGCTCGACGCCTTCCTCGAAGCGCTCGATCGGGCCGCGATCCTGGAAACCGTGCGCACCGGCGTATCCGGCATCGGGCGCGGCGAGTGGGTGCTCAAGGTCTGAACCAACGCCAATCAAAACGGAAAGCGAAAATGAAGGTCTACTACGACAAGGACGCCGACCTCTCCCTCGTGAAGGGCAAGAAGGTCACCATCATCGGCTACGGCTCCCAGGGCCATGCCCACGCGCAGAACCTCACCGATTCCGGAGTGAAGGTGACCGTGGGGCTGCGCCCCGGCGGGGCCTCGTGGGACAAGGTGAAGAAGGCCAAGATCGCCGTGAAGGAGGTGGGGGAGGCCGTGAAGGGCGCCGACCTGGTGATGGTCCTGCTGCCCGACGAGAATCACGCCGCGGTGTACAAGGAGAGCATCGAGCCGAACATCAGGAAGGGGGCGGCGCTCGCGTTCGCCCACGGCTTCAACATCCACTTCAAGCAGATCGTGCCGAGAGCCGACCTGGACGTGATCATGATCGCGCCCAAGGGGCCGGGGCACCTGGTGCGCTCGACCTACGTACAGGGCGGCGGCGTCCCGGCGCTGATCGCGCTGCACCAGAACGCCTCGGGCAAGGCAAAGGACCTGGCACTGTCCTACGCCGCGGCGATCGGGGCCACGCGCGGGGGCGTGATCGAGACCAATTTCCGCGAGGAGACCGAGACCGACCTCTTCGGCGAGCAGACCGTGCTCTGCGGCGGCATCGTCGAGCTGATCAAGGCGGGCTACGAGACGCTGGTGGACGCAGGCTACGCGCCGGAAATGGCGTACTTCGAGTGCCTGCACGAGACCAAGCTCATCGTGGACCTGATCTACGAGGGCGGCATCGCCAACATGAACTACTCGATCTCCAACAACGCGGAGTACGGCGAGTACGTGACGGGGCCCAAGGTGATCGGGCCGGAGGCGAGGCACGCGATGAAGGAGTGCCTCGCGCGCATCCAGTCGGGCGAGTACGCGCGCGATTTCATCCTCGAGAACCGCGCTGGCGCGCCGGTGCTCAACGCGCGCCGGCGGCTGCTCGCCGAGCACGACATCGAGAAGGTGGGGGAGAAGCTGCGCGCGATGATGCCCTGGATCCGCAAGAACAAGCTGGTCGACGCGACGAAGAACTGAATGGCGCCCTATCCGCACCCGATCATCGCGAAGGAGGGGTGGCCTTATCTCTCGCTCGCGGTGGTCGCCGCCGCGGTGGCGACGTACTTCGTCGGCTGGTGGTCGACCCCCCTGTGGATTGCCGCGCTCTTTGTCCTGCAGTTCTTCCGCGACCCGCCGCGGGAAATCCCCCAGGGCGAGGGACTGGTGCTCTGTCCCGCCGACGGGCGCGTGATCGTCGTGGGTAACGCGCGCGACCCCTATCTCGGCCGCGACGCGCTGAAGGTGAGCGTCTTCATGAACGTCTTCAACGTGCACTCGAACCGCTCGCCGGTCGACGCCGCGGTGCGCGAGGTCGTGTACACGGCGGGCACCTTCGTGAACGCGTCGTTCGACAAGGCCTCGTCGGACAACGAGCGCAACGCCCTCGTCCTGCGCACCGATTCCGGCGCGGACGTGACCTGCGTGCAGGTCGCGGGCCTCGTGGCGCGGCGCATCCTTTGCTACGTGAAGGCGGGCGAGCGCGTGGCGCGCGGCGAGCGCTACGGGTTCATCCGTTTCGGCTCTCGCGTCGACGTCTACCTGCCCCCGGGATCGCGCGCGCGGGTGGCGGTGGGCGACAAGGTGAAGGCGTCCTCCACGGTGCTCGCGGTACTGCCGCGCGCCTGATCGGGCCGGATTCCATGGCCATCCCCGTCGAGCGCCCGCCGAAACCGGTGTTCGAGCGGGCGCGCAGGCGCGGCATCTACCTGCTGCCCAACCTGTTCACCACCCTCGCGCTTTTCGCCGGGTTCTACGCGATCGTGCAGGGGATGAACCACAACGTCGAGCAGGCCGCGATCGCGGTGTTCGTGGCCATGGTGCTCGACGGCCTGGACGGGCGCGTGGCGCGCCTCACCCGCACCCAGTCCGCCTTCGGGGCCGAGTACGACAGCCTCGCCGACATGGTCTCCTTCGGCGCGGCCCCGGCGCTGCTCATGTACGAATGGGCCCTGCGCGGCATGGGCCGCATCGGCTGGATCGCCGCGTTCGTCTATTGCGCCGGGGCGGCGTTGCGCCTCGCGCGCTTCAACACGCAGCTCGCCGTGGCCGACAAGCGCTGGTTCACGGGAATCCCGAGCCCCGCGGCCGCCGCGCTCGTGACCGGGATGATCTGGGTGCTCAACGACTACCAGGTGCGCGGCGGCGAGGTGCGCTGGTATGCCGCGGCGCTCACCGTGTTCGCCGGCATCACCATGGTCTCGAACGTGAAGTTCTACAGCGGCAAGGACATCAACCTGCGCCGCCAGATGCCGTTCTGGGTCACGATCGTGATCGTCGTCGCACTCCTCCTCATCTCCATCGAGCCTTCCCACGTGCTCTGGGGCATCTCGCTGGTCTACGGGATATCCGGCTACACCATGTGGGCGGTGCTCCGGGCGCGCACCGAGGCGACCCAGAAGCAATACCAGGGCGTCCGGGAAGCGATGGAGGAGGGCAACCTCACGGCGCTCGCGCGCATGCTCTCGGCCACGGGCGTGGACAGCGTGGTTTCCCAGGGAGGCCGCACGCTGCTCATGGTGGCGGTGGAGGAGGCCAACCTGCCGGCCATCGAGCTGCTCGTCGCGCGCGGGGCCGCGCTCGACCTGGGCGACGACCAGGGCGCCACCGCGCTGGCACTCGCCGCCGAGATGGGCTTCCAGGAGGCGGTCGAGGTCCTGCTCGCGTCCGGGGCGAGCCCCAACGTGCACGACCTGTCGGGCATGACGCCGCTCGACATCGCCGAGGAGCATGGGGCCCATGACACGGTGGCGCTGATCCTGCGTTACGGCGGCAAGTCGAGCAAGGAGCTCGCCCCGCAGGAGCCCTGAGGCTTGCCAAGGGGCGCAACCTGCCGCTATAGTTCGTCCATGCATTCGATCGGCGACCTCACCAGCCTTCGCCTTTCCCCGGCCCGCGCGCTCGCGCTGGGCCTGCTGCTGCGCCTCGCGCGCTAAATATCCCACCCCCCATTTCGTGCAGCATCCGGCCGCCCAGGCAACGCGGGGCGGATCAGTTCATCCGACGAGCGGAGACATCCCATGAAGGACCAGTTGATCATTTTCGACACCACGATGCGCGACGGCGAGCAAAGCCCGGGCGCGGCCATGACCCGGGACGACAAGGTACGCGTCGGCAAGCAGCTCGAGCGGCTGCGGGTCGACGTCATCGAGGCGGGCTTCGCCGCTTCCAGCCCCGGGGACTTCGACGCCATCCGCGCCGTGGCGGCCACGGTGAAGGATTCCACCGTGTGCTCCCTCGCGCGCGCCAACGACAACGACGTGAAGCGTGCGGGCGAAGCGATCAAGGGCGCCAACTCGGGACGCATCCATACCTTCATCGCCACGAGCCCGATCCACATGCAGCACAAGCTGCGCATGCAGCCCGAAGCGGTGCTCGAGGCCGCCGTGAGGGCGGTGAAGCTCGCGCGCCAGTACACCGACGACGTCGAGTTCTCGGCCGAGGACGCGGTGCGCTCCGACGTGGATTTCCTCTGCCGCATCTTCGAGGCCGCCATCGCGGCGGGCGCGCGCACGATCAACGTGCCCGACACCGTCGGCTACAGCGTGCCGCAGTTGTGGGGCGAGCTCTTCGCGACGCTGATCGGGCGCATTCCGAACGCCGGCATGGCGGTCTGGTCGACCCATTGCCACAACGACCTGGGCATGGCGGTGGCCAATTCGCTCGCGGCGGTGATGGCGGGAGCGCGGCAGGTGGAGTGCACCATCAACGGGCTGGGCGAGCGCGCGGGCAATGCGTCCCTCGAGGAGATCGTGATGGCGGTGAAGACCCGCTCCGACTTCTTCAAGTGCGCCACGCGCGTGGACGCCACCCAGATCGTGGCCGCGAGCAAGCTCGTCTCCACGATCACGGGCTACCCCGTGCAGCCCAACAAGGCCGTGGTGGGCGCCAACGCCTTCGCGCACGAATCCGGCATCCACCAGGACGGGGTGCTCAAGCACCGCGAGACCTACGAGATCATGCGCGCGAGCGACGTGGGCTGGGGAGCCAACCGCCTCACCCTCGGCAAGCTCTCGGGGCGCAGCGCCTTCAAGGCGCGCCTGCAGGAGCTGGGCATCGCGCTCGCCTCCGAGGAGCAGCTGAACGCCGCATTCGCGCGTTTCAAGGAGCTCGCCGACAAGAAGCGCGAGATCTTCGACGAGGACATCCAGGCGCTCATGTCCGACGAGACCGTCACACCCGAGGTGGAGCGCTACAAGCTCATCTCCCTCACGGCGCATTCCGAGACCGGGGAGCAGCCCTTCGCGCGCGTGGTGATCTCGGAGGAAGGACGGGAGGCGCGCGCGGAGGCGCGCGGGGGCGGCCCGGTGGACGCCACCTTCAAGGCGATCGAGAGCATCGTGGCGAGCGGCACGGAGCTCATGCTCTATTCGGTGAACAACGTGACCGAGGGGACCGATTCCCAAGGCGAGGTCACGGTGCGCCTCGAGAAGGCGGGCCGCATCGTGAACGGCATGGGCTCCGACACCGATATCGTCGTCGCCTCGGCGAAGGCCTACCTCAATGCCCTGAACAAGATGGCCGCGAAATCCCAGCGGATGAATCCCCAGTACGGCGTGGAGGCGCGGGCGGTATAGCGGGCGCGGGTGGCGCCGATGCAGGCCTTGCCGCGGCTGGGGATGGGCACGTGGCGCATGGGCGAGCGCAGCCGGGACCGCGCGGCGGAAGTCGCCGCGTTGCGCCTGGGGCTCGACCTCGGGATGGCGCTCGTCGATACCGCGGAGATGTACGGCGAGGGCGGTGCCGAGGAGGTCGTGGGCGAGGCGATCCGGGGCCGGCGCGACGAGGTCTTCGTCGTCACCAAGTTCTATCCGCAGCATGCCTCGCGCCGCGCCCTTCCCGCGGCCTGCGAGGCCTCGCTCGGGCGGCTCGCCGTGGAGTCGATCGACCTCTACCTGCTGCACTGGCGCGCGGCCGTGCCCTTCGCGGAGACGGTCGGGGTCCTGGAACGCCTGGTGCGGGATGGAAAGATCCGGCGCTGGGGCGTGTCGAACCTGGATGCCCCCGAGATGGACGAGCTCTCCCGGGTCGCGGGCGGCACGCGCGTGGCCGCGGACCAGGTGCTCTACAACCTCGAGCGCCGCGGCATCGAGTTCGACCTGTTGCCGTGGTGCGCGCGGCGCGAGGTCGCGGTGATGGCGTATTCGCCCCTCGACGAAGGGGCGCTCCTGCGCCATCGAGCGCTGCACGCGGTCGCGACGCGCCTGGGCGCCACGCCGGCGCAGGTCGCCATCGCGTGGTTGCTGCTGCGACCCGGCGTCACGGTGATCCCGAAGGCGTCGAGCCTCGAGCACGTGCGCGAGAATGCGTCGTCGGCGAACATCGTCCTCGACGCCTAGGCGCTGGCGGCGCTCGACCGCGGGTTTCCTCCGCCGCGGAACAAGCGGCCTCTTGAAGTCATCTGACGCTCGCAGCGTTGTAGCGCGATCGGTACCTGCCTGTCTGTGCAGGACGACATGGGAATCGCCTTGCATTCAATGCGTTGACCTCGAGCGCCGCTTTTGCGTAGCTCCAGGGCGACGAATCCGCATCCGCGGCGGGACTTCGCGTGTCGGCGCCGGCCCTTGCGCAAGGGGCGTAGCGTCGAAATTCCGGATCGTGGCACGGAACGTGAATGGGACCTTCCGGGATATTCCACCGAGGGAGCAAGTCATGAAATACGGCGAAGGCCTCTTCAATCGAAACCGCGATCCGCGCCTGCAGCGTGATCCGCTTGCAAGCCCCGTTCCGGCGAACGCGCCCACGGCCACACCCGCGCTGGTTCCCGCCGCGCCCCGGGCCACGCCCGGGTCCGCGAGCCACGAGCCCACCCCGCGCGCCGATGAAGGCGCCGGCAGCAAGCTCATCGTAGGGCCGAACATCAAGCTGAAGGGCGTCGAGATCGACGACTGCGACACCCTCGTGGTCGAGGGCCGCGTCGAGGCGACGATGGTGAGCCGGGCGATCCAGATCGCCGAGCACGGGGCGTTCAACGGCAAGGTGGACGTGGACATCGCGGAAATCCGCGGCGCGTTCCAGGGCGAGATGACGGCGCGCAAGAAGCTCGTGATCCATGCGAGCGGCCGCGTGAGCGGAAAGATCCGCTACGGCAAGATGCTCGTGCAGGAAGGCGGCGAGATGACCGGCGACATCGGCGCGCTCGGAGAAGGCACGCCGCCGCTCGCCCGGTAGCGCCGCCGCCGGCCCCTCGCCAGGCCGCTCGCGCGACGGGCTCGCGTATCATGCGCGGGCGGATTTCGCGCATGGCGGAGGTGCCCGCATGGCCCATGCAATTCCCGGCGATGTGCTGGGCATCGTCGGATGCGGGCTCATGGGCCGGGGCATCGCCCAGGTCGCTGCCCAAGCCGGCATCGAGGTCCTGCTCTACGACAGCGGCACCGGAGCGGCCGACGGCGCCAAGGCGGCGGTCGCGGCCCAGATGCGCCGCCTGGCCGAAAAGGGCAGGATCGGCGCGGCCGACGCGGAGCAAGCGGCCGCGCGCCTGCGCCCCGTGGTCAGCCTGGACGATCTGGCCGGATGCCGGGTGGTGATCGAGGCGATCGTCGAGGACCTGGAGGCCAAGCGGGAGCTCTTCCGGGCGCTCGAGCGCGTGGTGGGCCCCGAGTGCCTGATCGCGACCAACACGTCCTCGCTTTCGGTGACGGCGATCGCGGCGGCCTGCTCCCGGCCGGAACGTGTGGGCGGCTTCCACTTCTTCAGTCCCGTGCCGCTCATGAGAGTGGTCGAGGTGATCGAGGGCGTGCGTTCGCAGCCATGGGTAGCCGAGCGGCTGGTGGCGCTTGCGAAGCGCATGGGGCACGTGCCGGTGCGGGCCAAGGACAGCCCCGGCTTTCTCGTGAACCACGCGGGTCGCGCTTACGGGACCGAGGCATTGCGGCTGCTCTCGGAAGGTGTGGCCCCTTTCCACGGAATCGACGACGTCCTGCGCGAAGCGGCGGGCTTCCCCCTGGGGCCGTTCGAGCTCCTGGACCTCACCGGGCTGGACGTCTCGCAGCCCGTGATGGATTCGATCTACCACCAGTTCTACGAGGAGCCGCGCTTCCGGCCGACGCCGCTTCTCGCGCAGCGCCGCATGGGCGGCCTGCTGGGGCGCAAGACGGGAGAGGGTTTCTATCGGTATGCCGACGGCGCGCGCCAGCCGGCGGCGCCGGTACCGGTCCCGTCGGCGCAGCCCACGCGCGCCTGGGTGAGCCGCGCGAACGGGGAAGCGCACGAGCGCATCGCCTCGCTCGCAAGTCGCCTGGGGGCAGCGCTCGACGAAGGCGAGCGTCCCGGAGCCGATGCGATCTGCGTGCTGGCGCCCTGGGGCGGCGATGCGACCGGCGCGGCCCTCGACGAAGGGCTGGATCCGCGCCGCTGCGTGGCGCTCGACGCGTGGTTCGGCCTCGATCGGATGCGCACGGTGATGTGCACGCCGCTTACCGAGCCCCGGGTGCGCGAGGCGGCCCATGGTCTTTTCGCATCCGACGGCGTGCCGGTGACAATGATCCGCGATTGCCCCGGATTCATCGCGCCGCGGGTGATCGCCCACGTGGTGAACGTGGCTTGCGACATCGCGCAGCAGCGCATCGCGAGCCCGGAGGACATCGAGCGCGCGGTGACGCTCGGCCTGGGCTACCGGCAGGGTCCGCTCGCCATGGGCGATGCCATGGGCCCCGCACGGGTGCTCTCGCTGCTGGCGGGGCTCCAGGCGTTCTACGGCGATCCGCGCTACCGGCCAAGCCCCTGGCTCACGCGGCGGGCGCGCCTGGGCGTGTCCCTCGCGACGCCGGAGCCGTGAAGGGCTTCAGTCTTCCCGGGCGAGCCGGGAGGCAAGTCCCGTGTAGGTGGAGGGGGTGAGGGCCAGCAGGCGCTGCCGCTCGTCATCGGGAAGGGGCAGCGCGCGGATGAACGCGTGCAGGTCCGCGCGTGTGACGCCGCCCTTGCCGCGGGTGAGGTCTTTCAGCTTCTCGTAGGAGCCCGCGATGCGGTGCGCGCGCATCACGGTCTGCACCGCCTCGGCGAGGACATCCCAGCAGCCCTCCAGGTCCGCCGCGATGCGCGCCGGATTGGCCTCGAGCTTGGCCAGGCCGCGCAGGCACGCGTCGTAGGCGATGAGGCAGTAGCCGAACGCCGCACCCATGTTGCGCAGCACCGTCGAATCGGTGAGGTCACGCTGCCAGCGCGAGATCGGGAGCTTGTCCGAAAGGTGTCGCAGGAGCGCGTTTGCGAGCCCCAGGTTGCCCTCGGAATTCTCGAAGTCGATCGGGTTCACCT
>JAAOZZ010000241.1 GCA_012274175.1 Betaproteobacteria bacterium | reverse complement strand
TCCAGCAGGCCGCTGTTGATCCAGTAGCGCTTGACCGCGTTCACCAGGTTCAGGCCGAGCTCGGTCCCGCTTGCGGATTGCCCGGCATATTCGTGGGCACGGAGCAGGTTCTCCCGCTCGACATCGAGCCGCTCGATCCATCGCGCCTGGTCCGCCCCCACGAGCTCCCGTTTCGCCTGCTCCGCGAGCCCGGCGAAGCACGCCAGGTGACGCGACCTTGCCGCGGGGCCGTCCGGGGAGTCGGCGAGTTTCTCCTCCGCGTATTGGCGCACCGTCTCCAGCAGGCGGTAGCGCCCGGAGTCGACGTGCGCTTCCGCCAGGGATTTCTCCACCAGCCGCCCGAGCAAATCCGCCACGTCCTCCCGCACCACGCCCGCGCCGCTCGCCACGGCTTCGGCGGCATCCAGGCTCCATCCGCCGGCGAAGACGGAAAGGCGGTGGAACACCGCGCGCTCCGCGGCGTCGAGCAGGTCGTGGCTCCAGTCGATCGTCGCCCGGAGCGTCTGCTGCCGCGGAAGCGCGGTCGGGTCTCCGCGGGTGAGGAGCCGGAAGCGATCGTTCAGGCGGAGCGCGATCTGCTCGACGGGCATCGTGCGCACGCGTGCCGCCGCGAGCTCGAGGGCCAGGGGCACGCCATCCAGGCGATGGCAGATGGCCGTGACGGCGCCGGCATTTTCCGCATCCAGGGCGAAAGCGGCCTGCGCGGCGGCCGCGCGATCGATGAAGAGTCGCACCGCGTCGTATTGCTCGAGGGCGGACGGCTCGCCCGCGGCGAACGGGCTGGGCACCGCGAGGGCCGCCAGCGGGTACGTGGATTCTCCCCCGAGGCGCAAGGGCTCGCGGCTGGTGGCGAGGATGGTGAGCCGCGCACCCGCGCCGAGCAGTCGCCGGGCGACCTCGGCGCAGGCGGCCAGGAGGTGCTCGCAATTGTCGAGCACGATGAGCAGCTCGCGATCGGCCACGTGCCGCTCCAGGGCCTCGATCACGGGATGGCCCGCCTCTTCCTTCACGCCGAGCGCCGAGGCGATGGCCTGGGCCACGCGGGAGGGATCGCGCAGGGGCGCCAGCTCCGCGAGCCATGCCCCGTCGGCGAACCCGTCCATCGAGGCCCACGCGGCTTCGATGGCGAGCCGCGACTTGCCCAGGCCTCCCATTCCGGTGACGGTGAGCAGCCGCGCGGTCCCGAGCCGCGCGCGTACTTCGTGCAGCTCGCGCTCCCGCCCCACGAAAGAGGTGAGGGCGCGGGGCAGGTTGTTGGGCGTCTTCTCGAGCGAGCGCAGCGCCGGGAATTCCGCACGCAGATCCGGATGCATGACCTGGTGCACGCGCTCGGGCTGGGCGAGGTCGCGCAGGCGCACCGCCCCCAGGTCGCGCAGCGCGACGCCCTCGGGCAGCCGTGAAGACACGAGCCGGGCCACCGCGTCGGAGACAAGCACCTGCCCGCCGTGGGCCGCCGCCATGATCCTCGCCGCGCGGTTCACCGCGGTGCCGTAGAAATCGTTGTCGCGGCGCTCGTCCGTTCCCGCATGCAAGCCGCAGCGCACGCGCAGCGCGAGTCCCGCGGTGGCCCCGGGGTCGGCGAGGGAGCGCTGCAGCGCGAGTGCTGCGCCCAGCGCGTCGAGCGCGTCGTCGAAGGCGGCGTGCACGCCGTCGCCCGTCATCTTCACCACGCGCCCGCGGCGGGCCTGCACCGCCGCGCGGGCCATCGCGTCGTGCAGCGCCATGGCCGGTCCCATGCGCGCGCCGTCCTGCTCCCACAGGCGGGTGCTGCCCTCGATGTCGGTGAACAGGAAAGTGGTGAGGTTGTGCGGCTCTGGCACTTGGGCCTCCGGGGCGCGCCGGATGCTGGACGCCTACTCTACGGCAGCGGCCCCGAGGCGGCGAGCCCCGGGGCTTTGTTGGTAGACTGCGCGGGAATCCTACCCAAACCCATGACGACGGAGGAAACGACATGAAGGCGACATTCGGAGCGGCGGCAGCCGCGGTGCTCGCGGCGGTGCTTGCCGCGGGCTGCGCGCAGATGCCCGCGCAGCAGGCGAGCGCCCAGGCGAAGAACCGCGTGGTGCTGCAGGTGAGCGACGGGGACCCGGCCAAGTGGAACATGGCGCTCAACAACGCGAACAACGTGGCCCACGACCTGGGGGCCGCCAACGTCGAGATCGAGATCGTGGCCTACGGTCCCGGCATCGGCATGATCAAGAAGGGGTCTCCCGTGGCCCAGCGCATCGACGAGGCCACCATGTCGGGAATGAAGGTGGTCGCCTGCGAGAACACGATGCACGGCCAGCACCTCACGCGCGCCGACATGATGCCCGGCATCAGCTACGCGAAGGCGGGAGTGGTGGAGATCATGCGCCGCCAGCAGGAAGGCTGGTCCTACATCCGGCCGTGAGCGCCGCAGCGGGAGGCGCGCCCCCCGGCCGCTTCCCGGTCCCGAAGCTGGGCGAGCTGCCGCCGGACATCCGGTCGCGCATCGAGGCGGTGCAGGAGAAGGCGGGATTCGTCCCGAACGTGTTCCTCGTGCTCGCCCATCGGCCCGACGAGTTCCGCGCCTTCTTCGCCTATCACGACGCGCTGATGGACAAGGCGGGCGGCCTCACGAAGGCCGAGCGCGAGATGATCGTGGTGGCCACCTCGATCGCCAACCAGTGCCAGTACTGCGTGGTGGCCCACGGGGCGATCCTTCGGGTGCGCGCGAAGAACCCGCTCATCGCCGACCAGGTGGCGGCCAACTACCGCAAGGCGGACATCACGGCGCGGCAGCGCGCGATGCTCGACTTCGCGCTGAAGGTCTCCCAGGAGTCCTACGCGGTGGGCGAGGGCGACTTCGAGGCGCTGCGCGCCCACGGCTTCTCGGACGAGGACGGGTGGGACATCGCCGCCATCAGCGCCTTCTTCGCGATGTCCAACCGCATCGCCAACGCGACGGGGATGCGGCCGAACGACGAGTTCTACGCCCTCGGCCGGCGGTGAGCCTTCGCACCGTCGTCGCGACCCGCTATGTCACGCCGCTGCGCGAGGGAGGATCGCTTCCGGCCATCGTCGAGGCCGACGACAGCGGGCTCTACGTGCTCAAGTTCCGGGGCGCGGGACAGGGCCCCAAGGCGCTCGTGGCCGAGCTGGTGGCGGGCGAGATCGCGCGCGCCTGCGGGTTGCGCGTGCCGGAGATCGTGCTGATCGAGCTCGACCCGGACCTCGCGCGTTCCGAGCCGGACCCGGAGATCCAGGAGCTGATCCGCGCGAGCGCGGGGCTCAACCTCGCGCTCGACTATCTCCCCGGCGCGGTGACCTTCGACCCGGTGGTGGAGAAGCCCGAAGCCCGCCTCGCCTCCTCCATTGTGTGGTTCGACGCCTGCGTGGCCAACCTCGACCGCACCCCGCGCAACACCAACCTGCTCGTGTGGCACCGCAACCTGTGGCTGATCGACCACGGCGCGGCGCTTTTCTTCCACCACGCCGCGGGGGATTTCGCCGCGCGCGGCACCGACGCGTTCCCGCAAGTGAAGGAGCACGTGCTGCTGCCACGGGCCTCCGCGCTGGCCGAAGTGGATCCCGGCCTCGCGCAGCGCCTGGCTCCCGATGTGCTGCGCGGGATCCTGGACCAGGTACCCGACCCATGGCTCGAGGGCGATGGGGGTTCCCGGGGCGGAGTGTATCTCGACTTTCTCGCGCGCAGGCTGCAGCCGCCGCGCGCCTTTGTGCAGGAGGCGATCCGTGCCCGATCACAGCACGTATGACTATGCCGTGATCCGCGTCGTGCCCCGCGTCGACCGCGAGGAGTTCGTGAACGTGGGCGTGATCGTCTCGTGCCCGGCGATGGATTTCCTCGAGGCGCGGATCGAGGTGGACGAGCCGAGGCTCCTCGCCCTCGATCCGTCGCTCGACCTCGCGGAAGTGCGCCGCCACCTCGCGACGATCCCGGCGATCTGCGCGGGCGGAGACTCGGCCGGTCCCATCGGGATGCTGCCGCCGCGCGAGCGCTTCCGCTGGCTCACCTCCCCGCGCAGCACGATCATCCAGACTTCCGCCGCCCATACCGGGCGCTGCGAAGATCCGCGCGCGCTGCTCGAGCACCTGCTCGCGACGATGGTGCGCCCTCCGGCCGCTCCGGCGTGAGCGCCCGCAGCTTGTAAAATGGCGGGCTCCACGCCATTCCACGGATTCCCCATGACCAACCGATCCATCCTGGCCGCCCTCGCGGTGGTGGCTGCTCTCGCGTTCCCTGCCGCCGGCGCCCAGCGGCTTTCGTATCCCGCCACGCCGAAGAAGCCCGTCACCGACACCTACGACGGCGTGCAGGTGACCGACGACTACCGCTGGCTCGAGGACGCGACCGATCCCGCGGTGAAGGCGTGGAGCGCCGAGGAGAATCGGCTCACGCGCGGCGTGCTCGATGCGCTTCCCCAGCGCCCGGGCCTCGCGAAGCGCTTCCGGGAGCTCCTCGGCAGCGCGCCGGTGCGCTACTTCGAGATGTACCGGCGCGGGGCCTTCTTCGCGATGAAGCTCCAGCCGCCGAAGAACCAGCCCTTCCTCGTGGTGATGAAATCCGCGGGGGACGTGAAGAGCGAGCGCGTGCTCCTGGATCCCAACCGGCTCGATTCGAAGGGCACCACGGCGATCGACTTCTACGTGCCGTCGCTCGACGGGCGCTTCGTCGCGGTGGCCACCTCGGAGAACGGCAGCGAGGACGGCTCCGCGCAGGTCTACGACGTGCGGACCGGCAAGCGCCTGCCCGACGTGGTCCCGCGCGTCCAGTACCCGACGGGCGGCGGCAGCATCGAATGGGACGCGGAGGCCACGGGCTTCTACTACACGCGCTATCCCCAGGGCGACGAGCGCCCGAAGGAGGACGCGAACTTCTACCAGCAGGTCTACTTCCACCGGCTGGGCACGCCGGCCTCCGCCGACCGCTATGTGATCGGCAAGGAGTTTCCCCGAATCGCCGAGACCGAGCTCACCGCGACGCGCGACGGGAAGTACCTTCTCGCGACCGTGGCCAACGGCGACGGCGGCGAGTTCTCGTTCTACCTGCGCGATCCCGCGGGAAAATGGACTCGCGTCGCCGCGGATGCCGATCGCATCCGCCATGTCGAGCTGGGCGTGGACGGCAGGCTCTACGCGCTGTCGCTCAAGGACGCGCCGCGCGGCAAGATCCTCTCGATGCCGCTCGCCGATCCGCGGCTGGGCGAGGCGAAGGTGGTGGTGCCCGAAGGACAGGACACCATCGAGGCGCTGCGCCCCGCGAAGACGCGCCTGTACGTGACCTACATGGTGGGCGGGCCTTCCGAGGTGCGCGTGTTCGACCTCGCCGGCAAGGCGCTCCTCAAGCTGCCCACGGAGCCCATATCGACCGTGGTGGTGGGAGTGCGGCTGCAGGGCGACGAGGTCCTCGTGCTGAGCCAGAGTTACGTGAGCGCGCCCGCCTGGTACCGCTATTCCCCGCGGGGCGGCCGGCTCGTGAAGACCGCGCTCGCGGGCGCATCGAAGGTGAGCTTCGCCGACGCGACGGTGGTGCGCGAGATGGCGCGGTCGAAGGACGGCACCGAGGTGCCGCTCAACATCCTCATGAAGAAAGGCACGAAGCGCGACGGCTCGAATCCCGCCATCCTCTACGGCTACGGCGGATACGGCGTGAGCGAGCGGCCCTATTTCTCGCCCGTGAACCGCGTGTGGCTGGACCACGGCGGCATCCTCGCGTTGGCCAACCTGCGCGGCGGGGGCGAATTCGGCGAGGCGTGGCACCTGGCGGGGAACCTCACCCACAAGCAGAACGTCTTCGACGACATGATCGGGTGCGCGGAGCACCTGGTCGCGCGCGGCTACACGAAGAGCGCGAAGCTCGCCGCATTGGGGGGCAGCAACGGCGGCCTTCTGATGGGCGCGATCCTCACCCAGCGTCCCGACCTCTTCCGCGCCGTGGTGAGCGAGGTGGGCATCTACGACATGCTGCGGGTCGAGCTCACGCCGAACGGGGCGTTCAACGTGACGGAGTTCGGCACGGTGAAGGATCCGGAGCAGTTCAACGCGCTCTATGCCTATTCCCCGTACCACCGCGTGAAGGACGGCACGGCTTATCCCGCGGTGCTGCTCACCGCCGGGGCCAACGACGGGCGCGTGGATCCGTACAACTCCCGCAAGATGACGGCCCGCCTGCAGGCGGCCACGGCGTCGGAGCGGCCGATCCTCCTGCGCATGAGCGCGGACACGGGACACGGCATCGGCACCGGCCTCGACAAGCGCGTCGAGGAAGATGCGGACATCTACGCGTTCTTCATGAGCCAGCTGGGAATGCGGTAGCCGGCCTACCGTGGATTCCCATTCCGTGGACGGCGGCGATTTCGACCACCCCGTAAGGGGGCGGCTCAACGCGTGGGGCATCGCCGCGCTGGACGGCGCGATGCATCGCCTCTACGCCGGGATCAAGGGGCGGCTGCTGCGCGATGTTCCGCCGGTCGTGGTGGAGCTGGGACCGGGCGCGGGTGCCAACCTGCGCTACCTGCCGAAGGGAACCCGGCTCATCGCCGTGGAGCCGAACCGGCACATGCACCCGATCCTGCGCCGGCGCGCGGCGCAGCACGGCATCGAGCTCGACCTGCGCACGCTCGCCGGCGAGGCGATCGACGTGCCCTCGGAATCCGTGGATATGGTCTTCGCATCCCTCGTGCTGTGCTCCGTCGCCTCCCAGGAGCAGGTGCTGGGCGAAGTGCGCCGGGTGCTGCGCCCGGGCGGGCGATTCGCCTGCGTGGAGCACGTGGCGGCGCCGCCGGGGACTGCCGCGCGCCGCGCGCAACGCCTGCTCGCCCGCCCCTGGAAGTGGATGTTCGAAGGCTGCGACCTTTGCCGCGATACGGGTGCTGCACTCCGGGGCGCGGGCTTTTCCGCCGTGGACGTGCGCCCGTTCGTGCTGCCCGCCTCCCTGGGGCCGATCCGCCACCAGATCGAGGCGCTTTGCGTGAAATGACATACTGGGAACATGGATAAACCGCGCTTTCCGCAACTCGAAGTGGACGGGCTCAGCGAGCAGCAGAAGCCCCTGGGCGAGCAGATCCTGAAGGTATCGAGCGTGGGCATCGGCGGGCCTTACAACCTGCTGCTGCGAAGCCCCGTCCTCGGCCAGCGGGTGTTCGACCTGCTCCATTACCTGCGTTGGAACACGTCGCTGCCGCCGCGCATCAACGAAATGGCGATCCTGGTGGTCGCGCGGCAATGGCGATCCCAGGTGGAGTGGCTCGCCCACGCGCCGATCGCGGTGAAGTCGGGCCTGGCACCGGAACTGGTTGCCGAGCTGAAGACCGGCAAGCGCCCCGCGAACATGGCGCCCGACGAAGCGCTGGTCTACGACTTCGTGACCGAGCTGGCGACCCGACATGAGGTGACCGATGGGACGTTCGCGCGCGCGAAGACGCTCCTGGGCGAGCAGCAGATCGTGGACCTCGCCGCGGTCGCGGGGGCCTACGTGATGCTCGCGATGCTGCTCGCGATGGCGGAGCAGGACGTCCCCCCGGGCAGGGAGCCCCCGTTCAAGACGGACGAGCCCTAGCAGGCGCACGGCCCGATGGCGCAGGGAACCCCCGCGGCCGAAGTGCAGATCGATGCCGTCCGGGTGCTGGCGCTCCTGCGCGCCCAGCATCCCGACCTCGCATCGCTTCGCCTGGAGGAGATCGACTCCGGCTGGGACAACGCGATCTTTCGCGTGGGCGATCGCCTCGCGGCGCGCCTGCCAAGGCGCGCGCTCGCCGCGAAGCTGACCGAGCACGAGCTGGACTGGCTTCCCATGCTGGCGTCCCGGCTTCCCCTTCCGGTGCCGGCGCCCGTGCGCATGGGAGTGCCCGGGGAAGGCTACCCGTGGCGCTGGAGCATCGTGCCCTGGATCGAAGGCATCGCGGCCGACCTTGCGCCGCCCGCGGCCGCCCAGGCGCCGGTGCTCGGCCAATTTCTCGCGCGATTGCACGTGCCCGCGCCGCCCGGGGCCCCGCGCAGCGCCGTGCGGGGCGTGCCCCTCGCGCAACGCGCCGACGCGGTCGCGGAGCGCATGACGCGCCTCGAGCGGAAGACCTCGGCGATCACGGCCGAGGTGCGGGCACTGTGGGATGCGGCCCTCGCGGCGCCCATGGACGTCGAGCCGACGTGGATCC
>JAAOZZ010000240.1 GCA_012274175.1 Betaproteobacteria bacterium | reverse complement strand
TCCTCGAGGGCCATGGAGAGTTGGCCGCTCATGCGCGCTTGAGCGCCGCGGCGGAGGCGGCCGATGGAAGCTCCAACACTGCCACGGGCGCTGGAGCCGCGGACGGTGCGGCGGGAGCGGCGCGCGCCGCGAGGAAGGGATGCTCGACGTAGCGGTAGGTGAGCGCGGAGAGCGCCACGGCGGCAGTGGCGGCCGCGGCGGCGACGGACCAATGCTGCCCGGCGGTCATCGTACCCACGGGCAGGGCGCCGTCGATCGCGCGGAAAGCCACGTAGGCCACGATGCCGTGCAGCAGGTAGAAGCTGTAGCTCGTGGTCCCCAGGAGCCGCGCCGCGCGCGTGCGCAGCAGCCCGAAGAGCGAGTTGCCGTCGACCACGAAGAGGAAGAAGGCGAACATCAGCGCGATGGGCGCCACGGCATAGGCGGTCTGCATCGAGAGCACCGCGGCGAGCGCCGCCAGGGGCAGCGGGGTGAGCCACGGGGACGCGAGCCGGCCTTCGAGGAATCCCCTTTGCACGGCCACGGCGGCGAGCGCCCCCGCGAGGAAGTTCAAGGTGATGGGCGCCTGCAGGCCGAAAAAGATGGTGCAGGCCACCAGCAGCGCGAACCCCGCACCGCGGGCGAAGAGGGCCAGCAGCGGAAGCGCGAGGTAGAAGCTCCATTCGTAGGCGAGCGTCCAGTACACCGCGTTCATGACGTGCGCGTCCTTCACGCCATTCACGCTGCCGGTGTCCATGAAGCCGAACGAAAGCCACGGCCGCAGCTCCCGCGCGAGCTCGTACAGCGGCTCGTGCAGCGCGAACCGGCTCAGGACCGCGACCACCGCGAGCACCGCCGCCACCGACACGAAGTACATGGGCGCCAGCCGGCGGATGCGCGAAGCGTAGAGCGCGCGCGCATCGAGCGGCCCGCCGCGGAGCACCCGCGTCCAGAAGAGGAATCCCGTGATCATGAAGAAGAGGGAGACGCCCGCCTGCCCGGTCATCACGTACAGCGGCGCGAAGGAGGCGTCCCACCGCCCGAACGCGTAGTAGCCGTGGGTGGTCATCACGTGGGTGAAGAAGACGCCGAGGGCGAGGAAGCCGCGCAACCCGTCGATGGCGGCGAAGCGATGCGCCGAGGGCTGCGCGAGGAGCGCGCGATACCACGGGCTCGCCGTGGCGATGGCCGCGCCGAGGGCCAGGCACAGCGCCAGCACCAGGACGGGAAACCACGGGCTCGCGATCGCCATGGCGCTAGAAGCGGGGGCGGCGCACGAAGGCGTCGGTGACCTGCAGGTCTCCCGCCCGGTTGATCGTGTGCAGTCCCAGCACGCCCTCTCCCGCCACGGGTGCGATGCGGCGGACTTCCTCCTCCGCGTACTCGTCCTGCGTGAGGCGGGTCACGCGATGCAGCGCGATGCCCGAGCCGTAGAGCGGCGCGCAAACCTGTCCCGGACGCCAGAGGGATCCGCCGCGGGCAAAGAGCCGGCCCGCGGGACGGGCGCCGCGCACGTCGGAGCGCACGGGGTTGCGCCGGTGGGGCTTCCATTCCCCGAGCAGTCGATCGGCGCTGAAGAGGTGCAGCTCGTCGTTCACTTCCGCGCCATCGGTGCCGAAGGCGGCGAACATCCACCAGCGGTCGAGCGCGCGGTGCACGGTCGCATCGGCGCACCACACGTCGTTCAGCAGCGTGCGCTCGAGCTTCCAGCGGTGGGGAAACTCCACGCAGCGGTAGATCTCGACGGTTCGGTTGTGGGCGGTCTCCGGGATCATGTAGAGCGACCCGCCGTCTTCCACGAGGAAGGGATAGGAGAGGTGGTAGTCGCGCTCGAGCACGGGCACGGGCGCCGAGGCCCTGCCCGTGCGATCGACCTCGACCACGCTGATGTGGGCCTTTCCGGTTGCGAACGGGAGATCCTCGAAGAAGATGTAGTGGCGATCGCCGACCGAGATGGGAAACGGATCGGCCCAGAAGCGGTCCCGCGGCGGTACCAGGCGCGTGAAGCCCGCAAGGGAGCCGCTCCACGGGAGGGGATCGGCCGATGCCTCGCGGGCGAACCGCACCGCGAGCTGCCATTGCCCGACGGTGAGCACCTTCTCGGCCGCGCGCCGCACCACGCGGGCGCCCACGCGCGTCACGCCGCGCACGAGCTGCGGGCCCGTCGGAAGGGGCTGGGATCCGGGCTCCCGCGCGGGAATGCTCCCGTGCTCGAGCCACGCCGGACCCGACGCATGGAGCTCCCGCAGCGTGCGCTCGAGAAGGCGCGAGGTCTTCGGCAGCACGCCGTCGCGGCTGCGGGCGAGGGAAAAGTCGACCGTGCGCGACCAGGACGGGCACGCGATGCGATCGGCGGCGCCCGCGCCCCGGTGGATGCGGATGCCCGATGCCATCACCGGCTTCCCGTCGATCACCTCCCGCACGCCCGCCAGGGGGACGCGCACGTCGTGCTCCTCGCCGAAACAGTAGCGCCACACGCCATGGCGCGCGATGCCCTCGAGGGCGCGATCGTCCACGTCGCCCACTGCGAAGGCCACGTCGAGGCGCTCGTCGGCGATGCGCGCGGCCCCGGGATCGAACGCCACGCGCAGCGCGGCCGGCACGAGATGCGTCACGTCGCTCGCCTCCGACGCATCGGGCGCGGCGCCGAACATCCACCGGTCCACGCCGCAATAAGCCTTCCACAACAACGGCTCCGAAATCGGGGTCTGTCCCCGATTTTCGGTGGCGACGAACGCGAGCTCGGCGAAGCCGCAGGCTGCGACCCGCGCGAGGGCGTCGACGATCCAGCGGGGCTGGCGGGCGTGGTCGGCGAAGACGCCGACCCGCAGGACGCGCGCGGCGGGGGCCGGGGCTACAGACGCCACACTCGCACCCCTTCGCGCCGGAAC
>JAAOZZ010000239.1 GCA_012274175.1 Betaproteobacteria bacterium | reverse complement strand
GGCGCCGAGAAGATCCTGCGGCGCGAGGTCGACGCAAAGGCGCACGCCCAGATGCTCGATCAGCTCAAGGCGCAGCTCTAGGCCATGGCGGAGATCGCCACTGTCGCGCGGCCGTACGCCGAGGCCCTATTCCGCTCGGCGCTCGAAAAGGGCGCGCTCGAGCCGGTGGCTGAAAGCCTCACGCTCGTCGCGTCGATCGCACGGGACGAGCGGATGCATTCGGTCTTCGGCAACCCCAGGGTGAGCGCGCAGCAGAAGAAGGACTTGATCGCGGACGTGGCCGGGGATCGCATGGATCCCATCACCCGCAGGCTGCTTTCGCTGCTCGTGGACGGCCACCGCGAGGTGCTGATCGGCTCCATCGCCGAGCAGTTCGAGGAGCTCAAGCACGAGCACGACAAGGTGCTGCGTGCGCGCATCACCAGCGCGCAGCCGCTCACCGATGCGCAGCGATCCGAGATCGTGTCCGCACTGGAAAAGCGGTACGGCAAGAAGATCGAGGCCGAGCTCGACGTGGACCCCCAGCTCCTGGGAGGTGCGCGCGTGCAGATCGGCGACCAAGTCATCCACGCCTCGGTGCGTGACGCGCTGGCCCAGATGGCCGCGGCGCTCACCCGCTAGGGCCCCGCATCGCTAAGGAAACGTCATGCAGATCAACCCGTCCGAAATCAGCGAACTGATCAAGTCGAAGATCCAGAACCTCCAGGTTGCCGCCGAGAAGCGCAACGAAGGTACCGTGATCTCGGTGACCGACGGCATCTGCCGCATCCACGGCCTCGCCGACGTGATGCAGGGCGAGATGCTGGAGTTCACCGGCGGCACCCAGGGCCTCGCGCTCAACCTCGAGCGCGACTCCGTGGGCGCCGTGGTACTGGGCGCCTACGAGCACATCTCCGAAGGCGATACCGTCAAGTCCACGGGCCGCATCCTGGAAGTCCCCGTGGGACCGGAGCTCATTGGCCGCGTGGTGAACTCCCTCGGCCAGCCGATCGACGGCAAGGGCCCGATCAACGCGAAGATGCAGGATCCGATCGAGAAGGTCGCCCCGGGCGTGATCGCGCGCAAGTCGGTCTCGCAGCCGGTGCAGACGGGGCTGAAGTCGATCGACGCAATGGTGCCCGTGGGCCGCGGCCAGCGCGAGCTCATCATCGGCGACCGCCAGACCGGCAAGACCGCGGTGGCGGTGGACACGATCATCAACCAGAAGGGCAAGGACCTGATCTGCGTCTACGTGGCGATCGGGCAGAAGGCCTCGACCATCTCCAACGTGGTGCGCAAGCTCGAGGAGTTCGGCGCGATGGCCTACACCATCGTGGTGGCCGCATCGGCCTCCGACCCCTCGGCGATGCAATACATCGCGCCTTATTCGGGCTGCACCATGGGCGAATACTTCCGCGACCGCGGCCAGGACGCGCTCATCATCTACGACGACTTGACCAAGCAGGCGTGGGCCTATCGCCAGATCTCGCTCCTCTTGCGCCGCCCCCCGGGCCGCGAGGCGTATCCCGGCGACGTGTTCTACCTCCACAGCCGGCTGCTCGAGCGCGCCGCGCGCGTGAACGAGGAGTACGTGGAGAAGTTCACCAAGGGCGCCGTCAAGGGCAAGACCGGCTCCCTCACCGCGCTTCCCGTCATCGAGACGCAGGCGGGCGACGTGTCCGCGTTCGTTCCGACCAACGTCATCTCGATCACCGACGGCCAGATCTTCCTCGAGACCGACCTCTTCAACGCCGGCGTCCGACCCGCCATCAATGCGGGTATCTCGGTGTCGCGCGTGGGCGGCGCGGCGCAGACCAAGATCATCAAGAAGCTGGGCGGCGGCGTTCGCCTGGCGCTCGCCCAGTACCGGGAGCTCGCGGCGTTCGCGCAGTTCGCTTCCGACCTGGACGAGGCGACCCGCAAGCAGCTCGAGCGCGGCCGCATGGTGACCGAGCTCATGAAGCAGCCCCAGTACCAGCCGCTGCAGGTCTGGGAGATGGCGCTGGTGCTGTTCGCGGTGAACAACGGCTATTACGACGACG
Organism: Betaproteobacteria bacterium; assembly: GCA_012274175.1. Classification (GTDB taxonomy): domain Bacteria; phylum Pseudomonadota; class Gammaproteobacteria; order Burkholderiales; family Usitatibacteraceae; genus Usitatibacter. The sequence goes on along the minus strand of JAAOZZ010000239.1, from coordinate 4,978 downwards.
TGGACGTGAAGAAGGCCCTCGCCGCCGAGCGCGCGATGCGCGAGTTCATGAAAGCGAAGTACCAGGACATGGTCGAGCGCATCGAGCAGACCAAGGACCTCACGAAGGACGACGAGGCGAAGCTGCACGAAGCGATCAAGGATTTCAAGAAAAACGCGACCTACTAAGGCGGGTGCAGCGGGAACGGCGTCGGAGCGGACACTGCGTGCCGCTCAACACCAGCGAGCAAAAGGCGGATAAATGGCAGGCAGCAAGGAAATCCGGACCAAGATCAAGAGCGTGCAGAACACGCGCAAGATCACCAAGGCCATGGAGATGGTCGCGGCCTCGAAGATGCGGAAGGCCCAGGAGCGCATGCGCCACGCGCGCCCGTACGGGGAAAAGATCCGCACGATCGCCGCGCACCTTGCCCACGCCACCACCGAATACCGCCATCCGTTCCTGGTGAAGCGCGAGGGCGTCAAGGACGTCGGCATGATCGTGGTCACGTCCGACAAGGGCCTGTGCGGCGGCCTCAACACCAATGCCCTTCGACTGATGATCAACAAGGTGAATCAATTCCAGTACTAGGGCCGCCAGGTCCTGTTGACCGCCATCGGCAACAAGGGCTTCGGCTTCATGCAGCGCGTGGGCGGCAACGTGGTATCGCACCTCACGGGAATCGGCGACACGCCCCACATGGACAAGCTCGTGGGCCCGATCAAGGTCCAGGTCGACGCCTACACCGAGGGCCGGATCGGCGTGCTCTACATCGTATACACGCGCTTCATCAACACGATGAAGCAGGAGCCGGTGGTCGAGCAGGTCCTTCCCCTGCCGGCCGATCGCCTCGAGCAGGACGAGCGCGCCGCCCGCAAGAACTGGGACTACCTGTACGAGCCCGACGCTCGGGTGGTGCTCGAGCAGCTGCTCAACCGGTACGTGGAGCAGATCATCTACGGGGCGGTGGCGGAGAACATCGCGAGCGAGCAATCGGCGCGCATGGTCGCGATGAAGTCCGCGAGCGACAACGCGTCCAGCGTGATCGACGACCTCACCCTCATCTACAACAAGGCGCGGCAGGCGGCGATCACCAAGGAATTGTCTGAAATCGTCGGCGGCGCCGCGGCCGTCTAGAAAACCTCGTTAGGACACACATCGATGAGCACTACCCAAGCTTCCGAAGGCAAGATCGTCCAGTGCATCGGCGCGGTGATCGACATCCAGTTTCCGCGCGAGAGCATGCCCCACATCTACGAGGCGCTGACCCTCGTCGAGGAGGGCGGCTCCTTCGCCGAGAAGGGGCTCACCTTCGAAGTCGAGCAGCAGCTGGGAGACGGCGTCGTGCGCACCATCGCGATGGGCTCGTCCGACGGCCTGCGGCGCGGAATGAAGGTGAAGGCGACCGGCGCCCCGATCTCGGTGCCCGTGGGCCCCGGCACCCTCGGGCGCGTGATGGACGTGCTGGGGCGCCCGATCGACGAGCGCGGCCCGGTGAAGTCCGACGAGCGCCGCTCGATCCATTCCGCCCCGCCCAAGTTCGACGAGCTTTCCCCTTCCGTGGAGCTGCTCGAGACCGGCATCAAGGTGATCGACCTGGTCGCACCCTTCGCCAAGGGCGGGAAGGTGGGACTGTTCGGCGGTGCGGGCGTAGGCAAGACCGTGAACATGCTGGAGCTCATCAACAACATCGCGAAGCAGCACTCGGGCCTGTCGGTGTTCGCCGGCGTGGGCGAGCGCACGCGCGAGGGCAACGACTTCTACCACGAGATGTCCGAGGCCAAGGTCATCGTGCAGGAGGACCTGTCGCAATCCAAGGTGGCGATGGTGTTCGGGCAGATGAACGAGCCCCCGGGCAACCGCCTGCGCGTGGCGCTCACGGGGCTCACCATGGCCGAGCGCTTCCGCGACGAGGGACGCGACATCCTCTTCTTCGTGGACAACATCTACCGCTTCACGCTCGCCGGCACGGAGGTGTCCGCGCTCCTGGGCCGCATGCCTTCCGCCGTGGGCTACCAGCCGACGCTCGCCGAGGAGATGGGCCGGCTGCAGGAGCGCATCACATCGACCAAGAAGGGCTCCATCACGTCGATCCAGGCCGTGTACGTGCCCGCGGACGACCTGACCGATCCCTCTCCCGCGACGACCTTCGGCCACCTGGACGCCACCGTCGTGCTTTCGCGCGACATCGCGTCGCTCGGCATCTATCCCGCCGTGGACCCGCTGGACTCGACCTCGCGGCAGGTGGATCCGAACGTGATCGGAGAGGAGCACTACAACACCACGCGCTCGGTGCAGGCGGTGCTGCAGCGCTACAAGGAGCTGCGCGACATCATCGCGATCCTGGGAATGGACGAGCTCTCGCCGGAAGACAAGCTCGCGGTCGGCCGCGCCCGCAAGATCCAGCGCTTCCTCTCGCAGCCCTTCCACGTCGCCGAGGTGTTCACCGGCTCGCCCGGCAAGTACGTGACCCTCAAGGACACGATCAAGGGCTTCAACATGATCGTGAACGGCGAATGCGACGGCCTCCCCGAGCAGGCCTTCTACATGGTGGGTGCCATCGAGGAAGCCTTCGAGAAGGCCAAGACGCTGCAATGAACGAAAGCGCATCCTGCGTTTGCTCCCTCTCCCTTGGGAGAGGATTGGGGAGAGGGTAGCTCATGGCAAGGACATTCCACGTCGACATCGTGAGCGCCGAGCAGTCCATCTTCTCGGGCGAGGCCGAGATGGTGATCGCACCGGGGGAGGCGGGCGAGCTCGGGATCCTTCCCGAGCACATGCCGCTGCTCACGCGCATCAAGCCCGGCACCGTGCGCATCCAGACACCCAACGGAGGCGAGGAGGAAGTGATTTACGTGTCCGGCGGCATGATGGAAGTGCAGCCGGACCGGGTCACCGTGCTGGCCGATACGTCGGTGCGCGCCCACGACCTCGACGAGGCCAAGGCCATGGAGGCCGAACGCCTCGCCAAGGAAGCGCTCGTCAACCGCACCGGGGCCATGGAAGTGGCGAAGGCGCAGGCGGAGCTGGCCGAGGCCGCCGCACAGCTCTCCGCCATCCGCAAGCTGCGGCAGCGGCGCTGATGTGGTAGAGTTATCGGGTAGTGAGGAGGTCTCAGGAAACTCCTTTATAGAGGCGCAACACATGCGGGCAGGGATCACTCCCTGCCCTTTTTGTTTGGCCTCGAGCGCGCCATGACGCCCACCGCTCCCGCTTTGCAAGTCGTCATCCTTGCCGCAGGCCAGGGCAAGCGCATGCGTTCCGACCTTCCCAAGGTGCTCCACCCCCTCGCGGGCAAGCCGCTGCTCGCGCACGTGCTGGAAACGGCGCGGCTCCTCCAGCCCCAAGGCATATGCGCCGTGATCGGCCACGGCGCAGAGCGAGTTCGCGATGCGGTGGCCACCCCGGACGTCGTGTGGGCCGTCCAGGACGAGCAGCTGGGGACGGGGCACGCGGTGATGCAGGCGCTTCCCCGGCTCGCCCCGGAGGGTACCGTGCTGGTCCTCTACGGGGACGTTCCGCTGATTGGGCTAACCACGCTGCGATCGCTCGTGCAGGCGGCCTCGTCCGGGGTCCTGGCGATCCTCACGCAGGAAGTGGCGGATCCGCGCGGCTACGGCAGGATCGTGCGCGATGCCGAGGGCAGGGTGGTGAAGATCGTCGAGGAGAAGGACGCGACGCAGCCGGAGCGCGCCATCCTCGAGGTCAACACCGGCGTCATGGCGATGCCGCGCTCGAGGCTCGACGACTGGCTGCGACGGCTCGGCAACGACAACACGCAGCGCGAGTATTATCTGACCGACGTGGTGGCCGCCGCGGTTGCCGACGGGATGGCGATCGAGGTCCGCCATCCCGCCGCGGCCCACGAGTGCCTCGGCGTGAACAGCAAGGCGGAGCTAGCGAGCCTCGAACGGCGTCTGCAGATGAATCGTGCGTCCCAACTGCTCGAATCCGGCGTGACCCTGGCTGATCCGGCTCGCATCGACGTGCGCGGCGAGCTCGCTTGCGGTCGCGATGTCTTCATCGACGTGAATTGCATCTTCGAAGGCCGAGTCACCCTGGGCGACGGCGTGCGCATCGCGGCGAATTGCATCCTGCGCGACGTGGTCGTGGGCGACGGCACCGAGGTGAAGCCTTACTCCCTGATCGAGGAAGCGCGCATCGGCGCGCGCGCCCGCATCGGTCCTTACGCGAGGATCCGTCCCGGCACCGAGCTCGCGGACGAGGTCCACGTGGGCAACTTCGTCGAGGTGAAGGCGAGCACTTTCGGCCGCGGCAGCAAGGCGAACCACCTCGCATACGTGGGCGACGCTTCCGTGGGCAGCGGCGTCAACATCGGCGCCGGAACGATCACCTGCAACTACGACGGGGCGCAAAAGCACCGCACGGTGATCGAAGACGATGTGCACATCGGGTCCGACGTCCAGCTGGTAGCCCCGGTCACTGTCGGCAAGGGCGCCACGATCGCGGCGGGTGCCACGATCACCAAGGACGTGCCTCCCGGCGGACTCACCCTCACCCGCAAGGTGCAGGAGACGCGAGCCGACTGGCGCCGTCCCCGCAAGAAATAGTTCGCTCAGCGCTGGGCGTTGACTGCGACGTCGCCGAAGGCGGGCTTGCCGGCGAGGAAGTAGCTCGCGGTAAGCCCCACCATCACCGCGACGGACGCGATCGCCAGGCCGCGCAGGACGACGGTCACCGGATCGGTCGCCATCCACTCGCGCTCCTCTTCGGAGGGCAGCGGGTCGTGATTCCTCAGGTCTTCCAGCATGGCGCGCCTCGGTTGCGGGCCGCAGGGGCGGCCAGCAGGAAAGGCTACGCGCGGGGCCGGCGCGCCGCGTTGGAATAAGCGGGAGGGAAAAGGCCGAAAATTCGGCGCCTACCAGCGGGCCGGCGGCTTCTTGTTGATCGTGATGATGCGGTTCTCGACGGTGATGTAGCCGCCCGCGGTGAGGTCGCGGAAGATGCGGCTCACCATGTCCCGGGATGCGCCGACCCG
>JAAOZZ010000238.1 GCA_012274175.1 Betaproteobacteria bacterium | reverse complement strand
TCCTTTGCCCTTCGAATCCGAGCAACTCATGCCCAAGGTTACGTGGATATCGCTGTGTGTTTGCGGGGACGGCCGCCTCGCTTTCCATTTTCCCGTGCGGCAGCTGCTTTGGCGCCGGAGGTACGACTACCACCTCGCTTTGCAAGCGCCTGCATCCAAGTCCGCGTCCCCAACGATCCCGCGATCAGGTCTGGGACTGACACGTCCACGTCAAGCTCTGGCCAATGAAGTCCGTAACCACGGCCTGTGACAGTGATGTGTTGAAGTTGGGCCCGTTTAGCTCCCTTGAGCCCTTGGAGAAGATGTACCGGCACGGCAATCGCACTACCGGATACGAGTTCCACATGCACCCGGTTGCGCTCTGGTTCATAGCGCGCTGATGCGGCGAGGTCACCCCGCGCACGCCGAACACGCCCCCGCGCAGCTGCCGTGGCGTGGCCGCTCAATGCCTTGTCAATCTGCGTCTTAGTTGCCATGAATGCTTCTCCAAAGCCCGAGGCACTCTTCGTGCCGGTCAATGATTTCCTCAGCAATATCCTTCAGGATCTTCTTAGGAACTCCGTCCACGTCCATTAAGCGAACCTCTCCAGGCCCGCCTCCGAGAGAAAAGCGTGCGTAGCCGTGGGGGCCCACCGCATGGACATGCGCAGGACCGTGATCGTTCGGGAAGACAACGATTCGGTAGGCGCCGACGCTGAACACCGTGGGCATTTGACGCTAATGGTAACCCAACCGCTTGGGTTTTACCACACTCCAAATGGGGCATGAACCCGCAACATCGGTTCTCCCTCCTAAGGGGCAGGTCGCACGTTCGATTCGTGTTCGGGGCGCCACCCCTCTAGAGTTCGATCACCATCCCGTCGCTGGCACAGCGCTCCGGAATCTCCGCGACCCGCCGCAGCATGTCCTCGGACATGTGGGTGAGCACCACCGATTTCGCGTGGAGCCTCGGCAGGTGCTTTTTGAGCGTCGCGTAGTTCATGTGCATCTTGATGGGCTTGTCGTAGAAGTAGCACTCCGCGATCAGCAAGTCCGCGCCGTCGGCCGCCGCAATCAGGTCCTCGGTCCAGTCCGTGTCGCCGGTGTAGGTCACGGTCTTCCCGCCGCACGCGACCCGCAGCATGGTGGGACTCGTCTCCGGCGTATGCAGCGCGGGATACGGCGTCACGGTGATGCCCGCCACGTCCTGCGCCTTGCGCGCGGAAAGCTCCACGTACTCGTAGGGAAACTTCGGGCGCATCATGCGGCTTCCGGGAAAGAGCGCCTCCCGCAGCACCTCCATGCTCTCGCGCGTTCCCGCGGGCCCCGCGACCACGAGCGGCGTGGTGCGCTTGGCCCCGAGCATCGCGTCCACGAGCACGAACGGCACGCCCGCGCAGTGGTCTCCGTGCATGTGGGTGAGCAGGATCGCGTCGATGCTGTTGGGATCGATGCCCTGGGCGCGCATCGCGATGAGCGACGACGCTCCGCAGTCGATCAGGAAGCGCTTGCCGCCCAGCGAGCCGAGGATGCACGTCTGGAAGCGCCCTCCGCTTCCGAACGAATCGCCCGAGCCGATGAACCGCACGCTGTCGCCCATGACCCCCATTGTAGGGCCGGGGGAGCGAGCCCGGGCGCGCGGCGCTAACCCAGCCCGTGCTGCCGGCGTGTCGCGTCGAGCGTGTTCTTGAGCAGGCACGCGATGGTCATGGGACCCACGCCGCCGGGCACCGGGGTGATGGCGCCCGCGACCTTGACGGCGCCTCGAAGTCGACGTCTCCCACGAGCTGCGACTTGCCGTCGGCGCCGGCCACGCGATTGATGCCCACGTCGATCACCGTCGCACCCGGCTTGATCCAGTTCCCCTTCACCATCTTCGCCCGCCCCACCGCCGCGACGACGATGTCCGCGCGGCGGCACTCCTCCTCGAGGTTGCGGGTGCGGGAGTGCGCGATCGTGACGGTGCAATCCTCCCGCAGCAGCAGGTGCGCCACGGGCTTGCCCACGATGTTCGAGCGGCCGATCACCAGGGCGCGCAGCCCTCGGAGGACTCCCAGCTGGCGCTTGAGGAGTGCCACGCACCCCATGGGCGTGCAGGGCACGAGGCAATCCTGCCCGGTGACGAGCGCGCCCACGTTGATCGGATGGAAGCCGTCCACGTCCTTGCGCGGATCGAGGAGCTGCAGCACCGCCTCCTCGTCGATATGCCGCGGCAACGGAAGCTGCACGAGGATCCCGTTCACCGACGGGTCGGCGTTGAGGCCGGCGATGAGGGCGAGGAGCTGCTCCTGGGAGGCATCGGCGGCAAGCCGGTGGATGAACGAGTTCATGCCCGCCTCGCGCGCCTGCTGGCCCTTGTTGCGCACGTAGACCTGGCTCGCGGGGTCGTCGCCCACCAGCACGACGGCGAGTCCCGGCGTGACACTGTGCTGGCGCTGCAGCGAGCGCACGGATTCGCCCACCTCGGCGCGCAACTGGGCGGCGACTTCCTTGCCGTCGATGATCTCCGCGGTCGCCTTGGCGACGGTCCTCGCAACGCTCATGGGCTCTCCCTGGGTCGGCGGCGCGGCGCATGCCTCGTGGCGCGCCGCTAGGCCCAACCTTAACGCGGCCAATGGCTCCGTCAACGCGGGATGGGGCATGGCGGCCATGCGGCCCGCACATGCCGCGGGTTCAGGCGATCCGGGCGACCTGCTCGGGGGACGATTCGACGCTTGCGGAGACGCCGGCTTCCCACGGCAGGATGAAGGCCCTGCCAGCGTGGGTGTCCGCGACCTCGTCGATGTAGCGGCCTTCCTGGGCCCGGCGCGCGAGCAAGAGCGGATCGGTGAGCGCCAGGGGCGCGAGGCTCTGGTTCACCAGCCACGCGTAGGGCTCGATGCCCGCGCGGCGCAGGTCCCGCTGCAGCGCGGCCGCCTCGTGCACCGGCGTGGCTTCGGCCAGGGTGCAGAGCACGATGCGCGTGAATGCCGGATCGCGCAGGCGCGGCAAGAGGTTGCGCACCGCATCGCTCACGCTCTTTGCCTGGCGCATCACTTCCTTGTGATAGGCCTGGGCGGCGTCCAGCAGCAGGATCGTGTGCCCCGTGGGCGCCGTATCGACGACCACGAAGCGGTCGCGCGCTTCCTCGACCACGCGCGCGAACGCCTGGAACACCGCGATCTCCTCGGTGCACGGCGAGCTCAGGTCCTCTTCCAGCAGCGCGCGGCCGTTGGCGTCGAGCTTCGCTCCCGTGGTGGCCATCACCTCCGCGCGATACCGCTCCACTTCGAGGCGCGGGTTGATCTCGCCGCTGGTGAGGTTCTCCGGCACGCGGCCCACGGCGGCGGCGACGTGCGCGGCGGGATCCGTGGTCGTGAGGTGCACGGCAAAGCCGCGCCGCGCGAGCTCCACGGCGATGCGCGAAGCGACCGTGGTCTTCCCCACCCCGCCCTTGCCCATCGTCATGACAAGGCCGCGGCCGCCCGACTGGAGCTGGTCCACGAGCTGCGCGAAATCGGGAAGCGAGCGCGGGCGATGGGGAAGCGGCAATACGGTCCCCCCGTCGAAATCGGTAAAGAAACCCCGCAGCGCCTCGACTCCAACCACCTGCCGCGGCTTGAGCGGAATGACGGAGCGCTCGAGCGCGGCGATGCGCGCCGGCATGGCGGCGATGGCGGCGCGCTCCTGCCGGTGCATGGCGACGGCGACGGGATCGTCCGTTCCCTTCGGCTGGAACACGCCGTTCAACACCAGGGCCTGGTTGCGCACGCCCAGCTCCGCGAGCTCCACGCTCGTGCGCTCCGCCTCTTCGAGCGCCGAGCGCTCCGCACGGCTCACGAGGGTCATGGTCGTGACCAGCGGATCCGAAAGGCTCGCCACTGCCGCGCTGTAGAGATCCCGCTGCGCCGCCATGCCCTGCAATGGCCCGACGCACGAGGTGCCGGAAACGCTGCTGCCGAAGAAGCCGCTCCACGCCGCGGGAAGGGCCAGCAGGCGCAGGGTGTGGCCCGTGGGCGCGGTGTCGAAGACGATATGGTCGTAGCGCGCGGCCATGTCGCGGTCGCCGATCAGCTTGGCGAATTCGTCGAATGCCGCGATCTCCACGGTGCAGGCACCCGCGAGCTGCTCCTCGATGCTCGCCACGGCATCGGCGGGCAGGAGGCTGCGATAGGGGCCCACCACCCGCTCGCGATAGGCGGCCGCGGCGGCCTCGGGATCCACGTTCATCGCCTGCAGCCTCGGAACGGCAGAGATCGCCGTCGGGGCATTGGTGAGCGGCGTATCGAACACCTCGTCCAGGTTCGAGGCGGGATCGGTGCTCACGAGCAGCACCGACTTCCCCCGGTCGGCGAGCGCCACGGCGACCGCGCAGGAGGTCGACGTCTTGCCCACGCCGCCCTTGCCGGTGAAGAACAGGTTGCGGGTCGGCCGCTCGAGCACCTTCATTCCGTCGTCCTCAGCCGCAGCAGCGCTTGGCGCCGGGTGCGGCAGGCGCGCAGCCCGCCTGCTCCGCCACGCCGAGCTGCTGGCCCAGCTCTCCTCGCGTGGGATAGCGGCCCTTGCTCACGATCTTTCCATCGGCGATCACGAGCGGCAGGCAGGCGATGCCGTCCTTCTCGAGCGTCCCCTTGACCATGGTGTTCTGCGCGAACGCTCCCGGCTGGTGTCCGAGGTTGTAGCGCGAGACCGCCACGCCGCACTGCTTGAGCCATTCGAGCGACGAGGCGAACTGCGCGAGCTCGTCGTCGGCGTCGGGGCTGCACGCGCCGGTCGCGCAGCATTGCGCGGGGTCGTAGATGTCGAGGGTGCTCATGGAAGTCCTCCTTCTGCGTGGAATGGTCGATCGAAAGGCGAACGGATCATCGGCCCGCGGCCTGCTTCGCCTGGGCGGGCTCGCACTCGGCGGACACGGCGTCGCCCTGGCAGCAGTTCTCCATCAGGTAGGCGAGCAGGTCGCTCATGCGCGCGAAATTCGCGGTGTAGATGATGGAGCGGCTTTCCCGCCGGGACGTGACGAGCCCCGCGTGGCGCAGCGCATTCAAATGGAACGAGAGCGTGGCCGAATGCAGCGCGAGCTGGTCGCCGACGCGCCCCGCGCTCGCGCCGCACGGCCCCACCCGGATGAGGTAGCGGAATATCTCGAGGCGGCTCTCCTGCGCCAATGCCCCCAGCACTCCGACCGCGTCCATCATTTTCATAGTCATGATAATGTCACGCCACGAGATTTGCTGCATTGAGAAATTCGCGGGGCCCATCTGCGCCCCACGCATGGGTGCCGCACGCGTTTCATTCCGGCGGTCACGATTTCGCGATCCGCGAGGCGGCCCGCGACACGATTTCCCGCTTGTCTTCATCGCTGCATCGCGTCCATTTCCAGATCTCGGCGCGAGTGCGGCCGCAGCCCACGCACCAGCCGATCTCCTCGTCCAGGACGCAGACCTGGACGCACGGCGACTTCACTTCCGATGGATCGTCCTCGTCGGTCATCGGCCTATTCCGCGCCCGATGGCGCCCGTATGCAAGGTCCGCTCGAACAGCGCGCCCAGGTCGACGTGGGCCGCGATGGCATCGGCCAGCCGCTCGATGCTCGCCTCGCGCAGGGCACGATAGTCGATCCGCGCCGGCGCTTCCAGGCCCGCCCACGCGAGCAGCGCCGCGCAGGCTTCCGGTGCCTCGAAGAGGCCGTGCACGTAGGTCGCGAGGATCCGCCCGTCGGACGAAAGCGCGCCGTCGCTTCGGGCTGCGAGCTCCACGGCGGGCCGTTGCAGCGCGGGGCCGCTCGAGGCTCCCATGTGGATCTCGTAGCCGCTCATGGCCGCGCCCAGCACCGTGCCGGTGACGCGCTCGAGGTGCTTCTCCCCTTGCAGCGTGGTCTCGAAGTCGAGGAGCGCGAGGCCGGCCACGCTGCGCGGCGGGCCTTCGAGGCCGAGCGGGTCGTGCACCGCGGCGCCGAGCATCTGCATGACGCCGCAGATACCAATCAACTTTCCGCCATAGCGCAGGTGGCGCCGGATCTCGTCCTCCCAGCCCTGCGCGCGCAGCCAGTCGAGGTCTGCCTGCACGTTCTTGCTGCCGGGCAGGACGATGAGGTCCGCGGCCGGTATCGCCATGCCCGGACCCACGAACGCGACATCCACCTGGGGATGGGCCCGCAGCGGGTCGAAATCCGTGTGGTTGCTGATGCGTGGGAAGACGGGTACCGCGACCTTGAGGCGGCGCGCGCTCTCGACGTGGGGAGCCTGCGCGGTCAGGATCGCGTCTTCCGCGTCCAGGTGCAGGCCCTGCAGGTAGGGCAGCACGCCGAAGACGGGCTTGCCGGTGCGATGCACGAGCCAGGGGAGTCCCGGCTCGAGCAGCGCGAGATCGCCGCGGAAGCGATTGATGACGAATCCCTGCACGCGGTCGCGCTCCTCGGGCGCCAGGCAGTCGAGCGTGCCCACCAGGTGCGCGAAGACGCCGCCGCGGTCGATGTCCGCCACCAGCACCACGGGACAATCGGCGGCCTGCGCGAATCCCATGTTGGCGATGTCGTTGGCGCGCAGGTTCACTTCCGCGGGGCTCCCCGCCCCTTCGACCACCACCACATCGTGG
>JAAOZZ010000023.1 GCA_012274175.1 Betaproteobacteria bacterium | reverse complement strand
GTCGAACGTGCCGCCGCCCAGGTCGTAGACCGCGATCTTGCGGTCGCCTTCCTTCTTGTCGAGGCCGAAGGCGAGTGCCGCCGCGGTGGGCTCGTTGATGATGCGCTTCACTTCGAGCCCGGCGATGCGCCCTGCGTCCTTCGTGGCCTGGCGCTGGGAGTCGTTGAAATACGCGGGCACCGTGATGACCGCCTCGGTCACCGGCTCGCCCAGGTAGTCCTCGGCCGTCTTCTTCATCTTGCGCAGCACCTCGGCGGAGACCTGCTGGGGGGCGATCTTCTTGCCGCGCACCTCCACCCAGGCGTCGCCGTTGTCGGCCTTCACGATCCGGTAGGGCATCAGGTTGATGTCCTTCTGGACCTCCTTCTCCTCGAATTTCCGGCCGATCAGCCGCTTCACCGCGAAGAGCGTGTTCTTCGCGTTGGTGACCGCCTGGCGCTTGGCGGGGGCGCCGACGAGGATCTCGTCGTTGTCCGTGTAGGCGACGATCGAGGGCGTCGTGCGCGCGCCCTCGCTGTTCTCGATGACCTTGGGCTTGCCGCCTTCCATGATGGCCACGCAGGAGTTCGTGGTGCCGAGGTCGATGCCGATGATCTTTGCCATGTCCGTCTTCCTTGTTCTGGATGTCTATGTCTGGATGGAAAGTAGGGTTATCCGCCCCGGATTCAAGATTTGGCCGCCGCCACCGTGACCAGCGCGGGCCGCAGCACGCGGTCGTGGAGGAGGTAGCCCTTCTGCAGGACCGAGACCACGGTATTGGGCTCCTGGTCGCTCGGGACCTGGCTGATCGCCTGGTGGAAGTGGGGATCGAACTTCTCGCCCTGGGGGGCGATCGCCCGGATGCCGAATTTCTCGAACACGGTGTCCAGCTGGCGCGCCGTGATCTCCACGCCCTGCTTGAAGGATTCGACCGTGCTGTTCTCGACCACCAGCGCCGCGTCCAGGCTGTCCTTCACCGCGAGCAGCGCGCCGGCGAATCCCTCCACGCCGAAGCGGTGGGCCTTGGCGACGTCGTCCTGGCCGCGGCGCCGGACGTTATCCGTCTCGGCCTTGGCGCGCAGCCACTCCTCGCGCAGCTTCTCCGCCTCGGTGATGGCCGCGGCGAGCCTGGCTTCCAGCTCGGAGACCCGCGCGTCGCCGCCACGGTCGGAATTTCCCGCCTCGTGCATCGAGGGCTGGCTGGGGTCGACGCCGGAGGCGCCCGAATAATCTGCGTCGGTCACTGGAATAACCTTCTAAAAACAAATGCTTGATAGAGCACATGGGGGTGCCCGGCGGGATTTCAAGGGACCGCGGGAGCTACTTCGGCCGCGAGAACAGGAGCCAGCTCGTGAGCAGCGTGATGACGCTGTAGAGGATGGAGCCCAGCAGGGCCGCGCCGAAGCCCGTCACGTCGAACCCCTTGACCACTTCGGCCACCAGCCAGAAGAGCAGGGCATTGATCACGAAAATGAAGAGGCCGAGCGTGAGGATCGTGACCGGAAGGGTGAGGATCACCAGGATGGGGCGCACCACCGCGTTCACGAGCCCCAGGAAGAGCGCGGCGGCGAGCGCGGGCACGAAGCCCGCCACGTGCACGCCGGGATACAGGTAGGCCACCAGGAGCAGCGCGGCGGCGTTGAGGATCCAGCGGGCGAGCAGGGTCAGCATGGGGATCAGGCCTCCGTTTGCGGCCATGCCGCGAGGTGTTCCATGGCGAGGATGGTCAATGCGGTCATCCAGGACGGGGTGTCGTTCGTGGTAGGAATGTAATGGAACTCCTGCCCGCCCGCTTCGAGGAACGTATGCCGCCCTTCGATCGCGATCTCCTCGAGGGTCTCGAGGCAGTCCGCGGTGAAGCCGGGGCAGATCACGTCCACCCTGCGCACGCCCTCGGCGCCGAGGGCGGCCAGGGTGCGATCGGTGTAGGGCTGGACCCACTCCTGCGCGCCGAAGCGCGACTGGAACGAGACCACCGTGCGCGCGTCGTTCCATCCCAGCTCGGTGGCGACGAGCCGCGCGGTCTCGAGGCATTGGGACTGGTAGGGGTCGCCCTTGGCGATGCTCGCCTTGGGCAGTCCATGGAAGCTCATGAGCAGCCGGTCGGGCCGCCCGTGCTTCATCCAATAGGCGTTCACGTTCTTCGCCACCGCCTTCACGTAGGCGGGGTGGGCGTGGAAATCCTGCACCACGCTCACCCGCGGAGCCGGGCGCATCTTGCGCAGCGCCTTCGCGAGCGCGTCCTCGACGCTCGCGGTAGTGCTCGCGGCGTACTGCGGATACAGCGGCATCACGAGGACTCGAGCGCAGCCGCGCCCGGCGAGTTCGGCCATGCCCTCGGCAATCGACGGCTTGCCGTAGCGCATCGCCGCGACGACCGGCACGGGTGCGGCCATCTTTTCGCCGAGGTAGCCGCGCAGCAGCTGCGCCTGGCGCAGGGTATAGACGCGCAACGGAGAGCCGTCCGGAGTCCAGATCGCCGCGTACTTGCGCGCGGTCTTCTTCGGGCGCGAGGGCAGGATCGCGAGGTTCAGGATCAGCCACCACACCGGACGCGGGATCTCGACCACCCGCGGATCCCAGAGGAATTCCCGCAGGTACCGGCGCACGGCCGCCGGGGTGG
>JAAOZZ010000022.1 GCA_012274175.1 Betaproteobacteria bacterium | reverse complement strand
GGCAAGCTCGCCACGAGCACGGTGGTCGCCAAGGCCGTGGCCAGGCGAATTCCGGGTCTGCGGTTCATTACACCTCCTATGCCGCGGCCCGAGCCATCCCGCACACGCGGCAATGGGGGTCACGCGCCAAACGCACTTCGTGCCAGCGGCTCGCGAGCGCGTCGAAGAGCAGCAGCCGGCCCGAGAGCGATTCGCCGATCCCCGCGAGGAGTTTGAGTGCCTCCAGGGCCTGGAAAGTTCCGATGATGCCCACCAGCGGAGCGAAAACGCCCATGGTCGCGCAGCGCTCCTCGGGTGCCTGGGCATCTTCGGCGAAGAGGCAGTGGTAGCAGGGCGCGTCCTCGAGCCGCAGGTCGAACACCGCCACTTGCCCGTCGAAGCGGATGGCGGCCCCGGACACGAGGGGGCGGCGCGCCGCCACGCATGCGCGATTGAGGGCGTGGCGCGTGGCGAAATTATCGGAGCAATCGAGGACGACGTCGGCGCCGCGCGCGAGCACGGCAAGCCGCTCGGGACCGGCGCGCTCGTCGAGCGCCTCCACCCGGATCTCGGGATTCACGCCGGCGAGCGTCGACGCGGCCGAGGCCGCCTTCGGGCGACCGATCGCGTCGTTGCGATGCACGATCTGGCGCTGCAGGTTCGTGAGATCGACGCGGTCGCCGTCGCACACGGTGATCCGTCCCACCCCGCTGGAGGCCAGGTAAAGCAGCGCCGGCGAGCCCAACCCTCCGGCGCCGACCACGAGCGCATGGGAAGCGAGGAGGCGCTCCTGCGCATCCTCGCCGAACTCGTTCAGGAGCAGGTGGCGGCTATACCGCAGGCGCTGGGGATCGTCCAACGGACATCACTCCATGCCGGCGTGCCGGACAGCGCTATTTCGCGACGGCGGCGGTGGCGGTGGCGTTCGGGTTGACCGGCAGCCCCTTGAGATGCCTCAGCGCCGCATCGAGCTGCAAGTCTTCCTTCTTGGCATTCGGGTCCGCCTTGGCCGGGACCTTCGCCTCGGGCTTCGGCTCGACCTTGGCCGCCTTCACCGGCGCGGCCACTGGCTTGCCGGCCCCGGGACCCGCGACGACCTTTTCCGTGGGCTTGGCGCCCGAATCGGGCGCCGCGGACGCGGACTTGTCGTCCTCGACCGCGAGATGGTGCTGGAGGTCGGCTTCGCGCAGGAGGATCTTCGCGTCGCCGGCATCCTCGACCACGATGTCGGGCGAGATGCCCTTGGCCTGGATCGAGCGGCCGCTGGGCGTGTAGTAGCGCGCCGTGGTGAGCTTGACCGCCTGGTTGTTGGGCAGGGGCAGGATCGTCTGCACGGAGCCCTTGCCGAACGTCTGGGTGCCGAGGATCGTCGCGCGATGGTGGTCCTGGAGCGCACCCGCGACGATTTCCGATGCCGATGCCGACGCGCCGTTCACGAGCACCACGAGCGGAACGCTCTTCACGGCCGCCGGCAGCTTCGCGATGTAATCCTCCTTGAATGCACCGCGCACGTAATTTTCCCTGTTCGCGGTGAGGCGCATCTTCGCGTCCTCGGTGCGCCCGTCGGTGTAGACCACGAGGGAATCCTTGGGGAGGAACGCCGAAGAGACGGCCACCGCGGAGTTGAGCAGTCCGCCGGGATTCATGCGCAGGTCGAGCACCAGTCCCTTGAGGTTGCCGTTGGATTGCTTGTAGAGGGCGTTGATCGCCTTCACCAGGCTCTCGCCGGTGTGCTCCTGGAACTGCGTGATGCGCACGAGGCCATACCCGGGCTCGATCATGCGGGCCTTCACGCTCTTCACCCGGATCACGTCCCGGCGGACCATGAACTCGAGGGGCTGCGCCTCGCCCTTGCGCAGCACGGTGAGCTTGACCTCGGTGTTGGGCTTGCCGCGCATCTTCTTGACCGCGTCGCTCAGCGAGATGCCCTTGAGCGAGACGTCGTCCAGCTTGATGATGAGATCACCCGCCTTCACGCCCGCGCGGTACGCCGGCGTGTCCTCGATGGGTGCAACTACTTTCACGAATCCGTCCTCGGCGCCCACCTCGATGCCCAGGCCCCCGAACTCGCCCTGGGTTCCCACCTGCAGGTCCCGGTAGGCGTCCTGGTCCAAGAACGCGGAGTGGGGATCGAGCCCCGTGAGCATGCCGTTGATGGCTTCCTTGAGGAGCTTGCGGTCCTCGACCGGCTCCACGTAGTCGGTCTTGATGCGCTCGAACACCTCGCTGAAGAGGCGCAGGTCGTCGACCGGGAGCGCGAGCGTGGTGGACTGGCGATCCGCCAGCGCCGAAAAATGAAGGCTCGCCGCGATGCCGAGCGCCGCGCCGAGTGCCACCAGGCCCAACTGTTGAAGCTTCTTGCCCATTCCTCGTCCCTTGCCCCGGTGCCGGGGCGCAATTTCTGTCGAGCAACCCGCCCGCCGCGTCCTACGGGGCCGTCCACTTCAACGGATCGAAGGGTTTGCCATCGCGGCGCAACTCAAAGTATAGACCCGATTCCGCGCTCTGGCCCGAGGCGCCCACATTCGCGATCGGGTCACCGCCGCGCACCGAATCCCCGACCCGGCGCAGCAGTCCCTCGTTGTACGCATACAGGCTCATGAACCCCGACCCGTGATCGAGGATGAGCAGGTTTCCGAACCCCCTCAGCCAGTCGGCATACACCACCCGACCGTCGGCCACCGCGTGCACCGTCTCGCCGGTCACGGCCCGGATGAACAGGCCCTTCCAGGTGCCGCCGGACTCCTCGCGCGGTCCCCCGTAGCGATTCATCAGCTCGCCACGCACCGGCAGCTTGAGCCGCCCTTTCAGCTTGGCGAAAGGCTTGGCCGAAACGGACGCGTCCGCGACTCCTTCGACGGTCTTGCCGTGCTTTTTCGATGGTGCCGGCTTGGCCGCCAGCGCCCGCGCTATCTCCTGCACCAGCCGGGAGAGCCGGGCCTCGTCGCGCTTCAGGCGGCCAATTTCCCGCCGACCCTTCGCGATCTCGCCCGCCAGGCGCGACACCACCGCCGCGCGAGCGGCCCGTTCCTGTTCGAGGCGGCGCGTCTCCCGCGACTGCGCGGCCTCGTTCTGCGCGAGCTCGTCGCGTCGCGCCTGGGCGTCTTGGTCGAGCGCGGCGAGCTGCTCCGCCTTCCGGCGCAACCCCAAGATGAGGTCCGCGCGGCCGCGCTGGATGTAGGCGTAGTACTGGATGTGCCGCGCGACGGTGGCGGCATCGCGGCCCTCCAGCGCGAGGCGCAGGCGGTCCGGCGCGCCTTGCCGGTATTGGAGCCGCAGCAGCTTGCCCGCGAGGGCCTCCTGCTCGGCGAGGCTCGCGCGCGTTTCCTGCTCGCGCACGGTGATGCCCGCGAGCTCGTCCTCGAGGCCCCGGCGGCGCTGGCCCAGCTCGAAAAGCGCCCGGTGGGCCTCGCTCATGGCCTTGCCGCTCTGGCGCAACAGGTCGGCCGCCTCGCCGTGGGATTCCTCCGTCGCGGAAAGCGCTGCTTGCAGGCGCTCGATGCGCTCGCGCAATTCCCGCAGCTGCTCCTCGCTTGCCGCGGCCTTCGCGGCCGGACCCTTCGAGGCCGCGCCCTTCGCGGCCGCGCCGCGCTTCGCGTCCGCAGCGGCCGGAACCGCAAGGGCCTGCAGCACGAGCGCGGCGGCCAGCAGCACGCGCGCCCGGCGCGCGAGACCCATCGCGGCTACCGCGCCTTGCCCTGGCTCGCCACCGAGCTCATGGCCTGCTCGACGGCTTTCGCATCGCCCAGGTAGTAGCGGCGCTGGGCGCGCATCCCGTCGTCGAATTCGTATACGAGCGGGATGCCCGTGGGCACATTCTCCTTGACGATCGCCTCGTCGGACAGGCCGTCGAAATACTTGATGAGCGCGCGCAGGCTGTTGCCGTGGGCGGCAACGAGGACACGCTCTCCGCGGACCACGCAGGGCGCGATGCGCTCGTTCCAGCAGGGCACGACCCGCTCCACGGTGTCCTTGAGGCACTCCGTGAGAGGGACCTGTCCCGGCGCGAGCGCGCGGTAGCGCGGGTCGCGGGAGGCGTCGCGCTCGTCGCCCGCCTCGAGGGCGGGAGGCGGCACGTCGTAGCTGCGCCGCCACGCGAGCACCTGCGCTTCCCCGAACTGGGCCGCGGTCTCGGCCTTGTTGAGGCCCTGGAGCGCGCCGTAATGGCGCTCGTTCAGCCGCCAGTCCTTCGTGACCGGAATCCAGAGGCGGTCCATCTCCTCCAGCACGAAGTTGAGCGTGCGGATCGCGCGCGTGAGCACGGAAGTGAACGCGAGGTCGAAGTCGTAACCCTCCTCGGCGAGGAGCCGCCCGGCGGCGCGCGCCTCCTCGATGCCCAACGCCGTGAGGTCCACGTCCTTCCATCCCGTAAAACGGTTCTCCCGGTTCCACGCGCTCTCGCCGTGGCGCAGCAAGACGATCTTCTTCATGGCACGAATGTTAGCAAACGATCGCCGTGCGCCCCGCGTTCTCTTACACTGGCGGTTTTCCCCGCGTTCCTTGGATACCGCTTCCCCGCGCCGCGAATTGCTCGCCGGCTCCCGCCAGATGGCACCCGTGCTCCTCGGCACCGTTCCGTTCGGCTTCGTCGCGGGCGTGGCCGCCGTGGCGGCCGGCATGTCGCCGGCGCAGGGCATCGCGCTCTCGGTATTCTCCTTCTCCGGCATCGCGCAGCTCGTGGCGAGCCAGCTGATCGCGGTACACTCGCCCGCGATCGTCACCGTGGCGGCGGCGTTCGTGGTGAGCCTGCGCTTCCTCATGTATAGCGCCGCGATCGCCCCGCACCTCGCGCACCTCGACCGCCGCTGGCGCGCGCTGCTCTCCTTCCTCATGACCGACCAGAGCTTCGCCTCGGCCATCGCGCGCTTCAGCCAGCCGGGACCGGGCGCCGGCAGGCATTGGCATTTCCTGGGCTCCGCCCTCACGCTCTACGTCTCCTGGCAAGCGTCGGTGGTGATCGGGGTCGTGGCCGGCGCGAGCGTTCCCGCCTCCTGGTCCCTCGATTTCGCGGTCGTGCTCACCTTCATCGCGCTCCTGGTGCCGGCGGTGCGCACGCGCGCGGACCTCGCCGCGGCGATCATCGCGGGGGGAATCTCGCTCATGGCGGCGGGACTGCCTTACCGCCTTGCGCTCGTGGTGGCGTCGATCGGAGGCATCGCGGTCGGCATGGCGATCGAGGCGCGCAGGCGGCGATGAGCACGTGGCTCGCCATCGCCGGGGTCTCGCTCTCGACGTTCCTGTTGCGGGCCTCGTTCATCGTGTTCGTCGATCCGCACCGCTTCCCCCACTGGTTTCGCCAGGCGCTCACCTTCGTTCCGCCTTCGGTGCTCGCCGCGATCGTGGTGCCGGGATTGGTGATGGCCAACGGCACGCTCGACCTGTCGGCTTCCAATCCGCGCCTCATCGCGGGGCTCGTGGCGATCGTGGCCACCTTCCACGTGAGGAACGCGACCGCCGCCATCGCCACTGGCATGGGGACGCTGTGGCTGCTGCAGTGGCTCTTCGCCCGATTGGCCTGAGAGCGTCGTTGGCGCCGCGTCTGGTAAAATTGTCCCTTTTTTCGGGGCCGATAGCGCCCTCGAGGATTTCCGTGGGCGAATTCGTCATGGGCCACCTCGCGCTGGTCGCGCTCTTCCTGGGCAGCGGCGTGATGCTCGTATGGCCGGAGCTCGCGCGGCTCATCGGCGCGAGCAACGAGATCGGCACGCTCGAGGCCACGCGCCTCATGAACCAGGGCTCGACCCTCGTGCTGGACGTGCGCGAAGTCGCGGAGTACGCGGCGGGACACCTCCCCAGGGCCCGGCACATCCCGCTGAAGGAGCTCCCGCAGCGCGTGGGAGAGATCGCGAAATTCAAGGAAAAGGCCGTCGTGGTCACGTGCCGCACCGGCCCGCGCGCGAGCTCCGCGAGCCGCGTGCTGAAACGGGCCGGATTCACCACGGTCTACCAGCTGAAGGGCGGGGTCACCGCCTGGGAGCAGGCGAGCCTGCCCGTGGAGAGATGATCCGATGGCCAAGGTGCTGATGTATTCCACGGGAGTCTGCCCGTATTGCCAGATGGCCGAACGGCTGCTCCAGTCCAAGGGCGTCACGCAGATCGAGAAGGTGCGCGTCGACCTGGACCCCGCGCGCCGCCAGGAAATGACCGAGCGCACCGGGCGCCGGACCGTCCCGCAGATCTACGTGGGCGAGCGCCACGTCGGCGGGTACGACGATCTTGCCGCGCTCGACCGCGCGGGAGGGCTCGATCCGCTGCTCGCGGCGCCCTGAGCGCCGGACCGAAACAAGACGAAATCCCACCGGAAGGAAGTTTCATGAGCGAAGCCCAGAACCAGCCCGTCTTCTCGATCGAGAAAATCTACGTGAAGGACCTCTCCCTGGAGATCCCGAACGCCCCCCAGGCCTTCCTCGAGCGCGAAGCTCCCACGGTCGACATCCAGTTGCACCACAACTCCACGAGCGTGGAAGACGGCGTGTACCAGACCGTCCTCACGGTGACCGTCACCGCGAAGATCAAGGACCGCACCCTGTTCCTCGTGGAGGCCGCGCAGGCGGGCATCTTCGTGGCGCGCAACATTCCGGCGCAGGAGATCGAGGCCGTCCTCGGCATCGCCTGCCCGAACATCCTGTTCCCGTACGTGCGCGAGGTGGTCTCCGACGTCGTGACGCGCGCGGGCTTCCCGCCGGTGATGCTGAACCCGGTGAATTTCGAGGCGATCTACCAGCAGCAGCGCGAATCGCAGCCCGCCGCCGAGCAGCCGGCGGTGCAGATCATCACTCCCACGGTTTCGCACTGAGGCCGTGAGAGCCGCGAGCGCTTGCGTCGCCCTCCTCGCGCTCGCCGCCGCGAGCGCGCTCGCCGCCGAGTACCGCTCCCTGGGTGACCGGCCCGCGATCCTCTACGACGCACCTTCGGCGAAGGCCGATCGCCTCTTCGTCGCCACCCGCCACTATCCGTTCGAGGTCCTGGTGAAGCTCGACCAGTGGACCAAGGTGCGCGACGTGAACGGCGAAGTCGCCTGGGTGGACAACGGGGCCTTGGGCGACCTACGGACAGTAGTCGTCACCGTCCCCCTCGCCGACGTGCATGCGAACGCGAGCACGCAATCCCCCCTGGTCTTCGAGGCCTACAAGCAGGTGCTGCTGGAGGTGGTCGAACCCCCGGCCGACGGCTGGGTCAAGGTGCGCCACCGCGACGGGCAGCAGGGCTACATCCGACTCTCGCAAGTCTGGGGCGCGTGACCCGGTGAGAATCGCCATCCTCGGCGCGGGAGCGTGGGGATCGGCACTCGCGATCGCGCTCGCGCCGACTCACGAGGTGCGCCTGTGGTCGCGCGACCGGGCCGCATGCGAGGCCACCGCCCACAGCCGCTCCAGCCGGTATCTTCCCCAGTCCCGCCTGCCCGCGCGGATCGCCGTCGAAGCGGACCTGCGCAAGGCGCTCGAAAGCGCCGGCCTGGTGATCGTGGCCACCTCGACCTCGGGATTGCGCCACACGCTCGAGGCGGTGGGCGCGTGGATGCCGCAACCCTCGCTCGTCTGGGCCTGCAAGGGTTTCGACGCCGCGACGAGCCGCATGCCCCACGAGATCGCCGAGCGCGCGCTTCCCGATGCCCGCCGCGTGGGCGCCTTATCGGGTCCGAGTTTCGCGCTCGAAGTCGCCCAAGGGCTGCCCACCGCGCTCGTGATCGCGTCGCGCGAGCCGGGGTTCGCCGCGACGATCGCCGCCGCGCTCAATTCCCCGCGGCTGCGCCTGTACTCGAGCAACGACGTCGTGGGCGTGGTGCTGGGGGGCGCGGTGAAGAACGTGATCGCGATCGCGGCCGGGATCGCCGACGGCCTGGCGCTCGGCCGCAACGCCCGCGCGGCGCTCGTCACGCGAGGCCTCGCGGAGATCGTGAGATTGGGGGTAGCGCTCGGCGGCCAGGCCGAAACGTTCATGGGGCTCGCGGGCGTGGGCGACCTGGTGCTCACCTGCACCGGCGACCTTTCGCGCAATCGCGAGGTGGGAATCGGGCTCGCCCGCGGCCGGGCGCTCGACGACGTCCTCACGAGCCTGGGCCACGTGGCCGAAGGCGTGCAGTCGGCGCGCGCCGTGCGCGGCCTCGCACGGGAGCGGCGTGTCGAAATGCCCATCACCGAAGCGGTGTGCGCCGTGCTGTTCGAGGGCGTCGCGCCCGGGGAAGCGGTCGAGCGGCTCCTCACCCGGGATCCCCGCTCGGAGTAGGCGTACTCGGGGTGGTTATAATCCGATCACCCCAACGCCTCCGGCGAGGAACCGCGCGCAACATCATGCCGCGACAAGGCGCCCTGATCGTCTGGTTTTTTCTGGCGGTCCTCACGGCAGTCTCCCCCGTCGCGGCGGCGCGCGATGCTTCTCCGGCCCGCCAATCCCTGGCCCAGGCTCGGGCCCACAAGGCGCTCGAAGCCCGTGCGCGCGGCTATTGGATCGTGGAGCGCGGAGAGCACTTTCGCCTCATCGCGCGGCAGTTCTATCCCGGCGACCGCGCGCGCGAACGGCAACTGAGCGAGGCGCTATTCGCCAGGAATCCTCGAGCCTTCGCGGGCGGGGACAGGGACCGGCTGCGGGTGGGCGCGCGCCTCATCCTTCCGCCGGAGTTGGTCCGTCGCGACGAGGGCGCGACTTCGGCCCCTGCCGCGCAGGGCGTGCCGAAGACGCAGCCCGGCGCCGCGAACGCGGCAGGGAGCGCAGCGAATGCGACTCCCGAATTCGACGCCAATCCGCCGGCGCACGTGAAGCCGAAATCCCCCGAAGCGGCGCCCTACGTGGACCAGCTCATCGGGGGCGCAGGCGCAGAGCCGGAAAGCATCGAATCGATCGGGGAGGAGCAGTCCGTACCGGGCCGACGCTTCATTTCGGCCGAATACCGCGCGGAGGCGATCGATCCACCGGGCGGCGGTCGCGGGCTCGAACAGGGCGTCCAGATTCACCTGCGGCGCGAGACGCTCAACTACGGCGATCTATATCTCGACGCCGGGGTTCGCGACACCCGCCCCGCCCCCGGCGACGCTTCGGTCGAGCGCCGCAATGGCGCCAGCTTCACCCTCTACCAGGTGCATTTTCCGATCGGCGAAGCGTGGCTGGCCGACTCCGTATTGGGCGTGGCGCGCACGCCTCCCAACTCCCTCATCAATTCGTCGTACCGGATCTTCCTGCCGACCTCGCAGTTTTCCGGAGCGACCACCGTCGTCTCGGACAACTCCCAATCCTTCATCGCTTACGCCGGCCGCCTCGGGCGGCTCGAGGGCTCGGCCATCCAGACATTCGATCCGACGCCGGGCACCGTGGGGGGAATCGGCTACACGCGGCGCTTCGGGGCGTGGAGCGTGGCCGGCGAGACCATCAGCCTGCGGGGAGACCCGCAGGTGCGCGATCACGACGCGGCGAGCGTAGCGGCCGAATACGGAACGATCGGCGCGCTC
This sequence comes from Betaproteobacteria bacterium, assembly GCA_012274175.1. Classification (GTDB taxonomy): domain Bacteria; phylum Pseudomonadota; class Gammaproteobacteria; order Burkholderiales; family Usitatibacteraceae; genus Usitatibacter. Next base: position 12,324 of record JAAOZZ010000022.1, on the reverse strand, counting down.
GTCCACCACAAGGCGCAGGTCGTGGCCGACAGCGATTCCAATCTCGGCGCATGGTTCGACGGCGACGTGACCAGCGGGCGCGTGCGGCAGCGATTCGGGGCATTCCAGCTCGATCCGAACCTCGCCTGGGGCGACGGGCAACTCGCCAACGACCAGCGCGGAGCCTACTGGCGGGGCGACTACCGGTTGCTGAAATACACGTTGTCCGGCGGTGCCGACCTCGGTCAAACCAACATTCGCGACGATCCGTCGAGGGCCGCTACGCGCTCGGGCAGCGCCTACGGCACGTTTTCGCTGCGCATCGATCGCAACCTTTCCGTGGGTGCGGGCATCACTTACCAGCAGGCCCGCATCCGCTTCACCGATTCGCCGCGCGCATCCACGGTTTCCGGCAACGCCTACGCGTCGTGGAACAACCCGTGGGGTCTCAGCCGCTTCGATCTTTCCGCATTCCGCGCGACTGCGAGCGGGCAATCCGACGACGACATCGATACCCTGTCGTGGAGCCAGGATTGGCCGCCGCTTGGGCCGGTGCACCTCACCTCGACGCTGACGCGCTCGCAGGAGCTGGCGCAGGGCGTGCGCACGCGCCGCTCCAGCCTGGGGCTATCCGCGCACGGCGCGCCGCTGAGCGACGTATCGTGGGACGCGAGCGTGGTGTACGGGCGCGTCGAAAGCCCCCAGGGCGCCGAGAACGACTTCAACGTGAGCGCGACCGCGACGTGGCAGGTCGCGCGCAACTGGTCGGCCCTGGCGCAGATCAGCATCAATACTTTCGATCCCGTCCCGCCGCTTCCGGGAAGCGAGGCGCTGCCGGTCCAGCGGGACAAGCGTTTCCTCCTGGGCGTGCGATACGAGGCCGCCTCGGGAACGCCGTACCAGTCGTTGGGCTTGCAGGGTGGAACCGGCAGCGGGCGCCTTACGGGCATCGTCTTCTTCGACGACAACGGCGACGGGCTGCGCCAACCGACGGAACGGGGAGCGCCCAACGTCACCGTTTACCTCGACGGGCGATTCCCGGTGACGACCGATCCCCAGGGTCGATTCAATTTTCCGGCGGTTACCCCGGGCAGCCACGCCCTGCGCATTCCCAGCGAGTCGCTTCCGCTGCCCTGGACCTTCAGCGAAGACCATCCTCCGGTGACCAATGTGCCGCTGCGCGGAGAGGCGAGCGTGGAGATCCCGCTTACGAGGATCCGGCCTTGACCGCGACCGAGGGTGCGAGCGTCGAATCGATGGACTGCTTTCCGCCGTCCCACTCGATGGTCCCGCGCAGTCGCAGCGGGTAGGCGATCACGGGAGCCTTCCTGTCGGGGCCTTCCTGGGCCCACAGCGCGACCGAGCGCGTCTCGCCGGGCAGGATCGGGAGGGAGGAGACGACGAATTCCAGCGAGCTTCCCGCCGCGTCCCGGCCCTCGAGCACGCCTTCCGGCCGGCCGTGGGAGGTGCCGCTGTTGAAGAACGTCGCGGCAGGGGTGAGGCGGCCATTGAATTCCTTCAGTCCCACGGAACGCAGCTCGAGCTTCGGAGCCACGTCACCCACGGCCGCATAGACGATCACTCCTATGCGGCCCTGCAACGGGATCTGGATCCCGCCCGACTCTACCTGGGGTACGTTCGAGGATGCCCGCTCGATGATGATCGCGAAGCGGCACTCCTGGGGAGCGGCGTCCGGGGGCACGTGCAACTCGAAGCGGAACTTGCGCACGCTCTTCGGCTGCATGTTCACCGTGCGGCGCTCGATGCGCACCCACGGCCGGCAGCTTCCTTGATCCAGGGTGTCGTGGAACTCGACCCCACCCTGGGCATTGAGGTGCCAGTCGGCGGTGGACACGGCGAATTCATCGGCCACCACCGCGTCGTTGCCGATCTCGAGGATCTGGCGCAGCACTTCCCCCGGCTTGGCCTTGAGCTCGAAGCGCGGGGGGCTCACCAGGCCCGCGAAGGCATGGGCTTGCGCCGAGGCCAGCAGGAAGACAAGCGAGGAGACGGCGGCGAGCCCGCTAGGAACCCACGATTTCGATTTCGAAAACCGGGTCGAACTCAATGCCGCGCTCCGAGGTTCGTGCGTCGAGGAAGATCCGGAAATCGAAGAAATCCGACATCACGGATTGCGTTATCTTACCGCGATAAACGAGTGCGCGATCCCCCGGGACGAGGGTTCCCGGCGTGAAGGTGCCCCGCGTCTTCCATTCGATGCGCATCGCCGTGGGCACCTTCAACCCGATGACCTGGCGCGGAATCGTGAGATAGATCTCGGCGTTCTTGCCGATATACGGCGCGGTCCGGAGGCGAAACTCCATGGCGCTCACGTCCGCTACCAGGGCGTTCATCTGCTCCTCGTTCCAGTCGCCGGTGCCGTCGAAGAGCCAGTGGGTGGTGGTCTGGACGCGCTGGCGCGGAGAAAGGGAATCGTCCAGGCGCGTCGAGGCGGCCGCGAAAGTGCAGCAAGCGAAGGCGGCGGCGAACAGGAGCGCTCCGCGGATCATGGCATCGCGAGCGTGTAGGTGACCCGCCCGGTGTATGTGCCGGCAGACACGACGTTCTGGTTCAGGTAACTGAACTGCGCGCACACGCAAGCGCGCCTCGAGGTATTGAAGGTGATGAGCGCCTGCCCCACGGAACCGTTGAAGGTTCCCGAAGGAATCGTGATCGGCGCATTGAGGCATCCGTTGGGCCCGCCACCGGGAGTCGACGAAGACCAGGACACCTGCGTAAACGGGATGGTGAACGTCCCCGCCGTGAGCGGCGTGGAGGAGTTCGCCGTCAATGTCGCCGTTCTGGGGTTGGCGGCCTGGGAACGCGCCTGGGCGTCGATCAGGACGGTGTTGGCGGGGCAGGTCGGACTTGCCGGCGTCACACTCGAGCTCAATGCGGCGACGCCGTTGCCGACGCTCGCTCCGGGAATGCTGAAGTTGACCTTGTTGATCGTGCCCCCGGTGCTGCCGACCTGGAGGATCAGGCGCCCGCCGCCGTTGCCGATCACCACGGTCGCGGCATTCGCGTCAATCGCCCCGGAAGCAGCCAGGGCGGCCAGGAGGAGGAGAGGAAGCAATGTCTTCATGGAGACAAAAAGCCGGGGCGCTTTCGCTACCCCGGCTTTCCTTTTCTCTGCGCCGACCAGCGATTACGGCATCGAGGCAGTATACGTGACGCGGCCGCCCTTCGCGCTCGTACCGTACGTACCGGCCGAGTGGACCGCCGTGTTCGCGTACGCGTACGTCCAGGTCGCGGAACGGTTCGTCACATTGCCCGAGTTGAGGACCGGCAGGCTGGTGTTGCCGCCGGCGTTCGACAGGACCGGACGCTGCAGGTTGGCCGTGTCGCTCGAGGTGGTCGTGATCTCGGTGTACGGGATGTTCTCGGCGAGGGTGGCGTGCGCAAGGCCCGCACCGGCGCTGTTGTTGCTCTCGGTGATCGTCACCTGGCCGCCGTTGCCCAGGACGGAGACGTTCTCCGCCGTACCGGCTCCGGCGTCGCCGCCCGTGCCCGCGATCGGCGTGGAATCGCCGACGTTGGCCGCCGGGACGGTGAACGTGATCAGGTCGATCGTTCCCGACGCGGTGCCCACGCGGAAGGTAAGGAAGCGCGGGATCACGATCGAGAAGTCGACGTGGGCCGTGGTGCTGAGGGCGCCACCGCCGGTCGTCGTGGTCCGCTCGGCATGGGCCGGGATCGCCCCGGCGAGCGCGGTACCCAGGCTCAGCGCGAGGGCGGTTTTCAGGATCTTGGTTTTGGTATTCATCGTGTCACTCCATCTTCAGGGTTGGGTTCGGGTTCAGCAGGCCGAAATGGCCGTGTTCATGGACGTCATTAGGCGCCCACCAAAGGCCGCCCGCTGTGAGGTTCTGCACAGAACCCTCTGTATTCATGTGATTTTGGCAGGTTTTGGCGTTGCAACGGTAACTGCTTTGTAACGAAATGGCTACAGTCCGGACGGACGCGAATGTTTCACCTGCCGGCAAAAGGAGGTCTGGGACGCCGCCCCTATATATGTCGGCCGCCGGCAGGGGAAGCGGAGGCGCCGGCGAAATCCTGTTGCCTCCAGGCCTCGAAGACCACGACGGCGACCGCATTCGAGAGGTTGAGGCTGCGATTGCCGGGGCGCATGGGGAGCCGTAGTCGATTTGCCGCAGGAAAGCTTTCGAGGACATCCTGGGGCAGGCCGGCGGTCTCGGGTCCGAACACGAAGGCATCCCCAGGCCGGTATACGGGCTGCGTATAAGGAATCGAGCCTCGAGACGAGACTGCGAAGACCCGGCCCGCCGAGATCGCCTCGAGGCAGTGCGCCCAGTCGGGGTGGACCAGCACGGTCGCGAGGTCGTGGTAGTCGAGCCCGGCACGGCGCAGCCGGCGATCGTCGAGCGAGAAGCCCAGGGGCTCCACGAGGTGCAATCGCGCGCCCGCGTTGGCGCAGAGCCGGATCACGTTGCCCGCATTGGGCGGAATCTCGGGCTGGAAGAGCACTACTTCGAACAACGCCGCTTCCCCGGTTCGGGCGCCCGTGCCACGGCCCACACGCTCACGCGCCGCGCGCCCGCGCGCTTGAGCTCCCGTGCGATCGCCTCGGCCGTCGCGCCGGTGGTCAGCACGTCGTCCACGATGGCGACGTGGGCGCCATCCAGCGCACGCCGCACCCGGAAGGCCCGGCGCAGGTTGGCGAACCGCTCGCGCCGCGACAATCCAGCCTGGGCGGGCGTATCGCGCAAGCGGGCCAGCGCGGCGGGATCGCAGCGAATCTCCAGGTGCGCTCCGACCGCCTTCGCGAGCTCGAGCGCCTGGTTGAAGCCGCGCTCGCGCAGACGCTCGGCCGAAAGGGGCGGAGCGACGAGCACGTCCGGGCGGGCTTCCCGTTCCACGCATCGCGCGAGCTCGAGGCAGAGCCACCGTCCACAGGCGAAATCCGCCGCGTACTTGTATCGCTGGACCAGCCGGTCGATGGGAAACCGGTATTCGAAGCAAGCGGTCGCATCGTCGAACGCGAATTGTCGCCTGCGACAGGTAGAACAGAGCGCTCCCGGATCGAGGGGAGAAGCGCAATGGGCGCAGCGGTAGCCCGCTCGAGGGAGCGCGCTCGCGCATTGCGGACAGACCGGGCCGTCGCGACAACGCGCCGCGCAAAGCATGCAGTCTTCCGGGAACCACGCACGGGTGCCCGCCGTCGCCCATGAAATGGGCAGCTGCAAGGACGCTATCCCAGAAAAATTTGACATGATTTTTAAAAACATGAATTATCAGCGCCTTACGAAGGAGCCCCATGGACACGGCCATTACTTTCCACGCTGCCGCACCCGCGGACGCCGCCCACCAGGCGTTGCGGAACCGAGCGCTCGAGCTCTATGCGCTTTCTTTCAACGATCTGCTGTTCATGGCGCATACCGTGCACCGCGAGCATTTCGATACCGCTCGTGTGCAACGATCCACGCTGTTGTCGATCAAGACCGGCGGATGCCCCGAGGACTGCGGATATTGCCCGCAGGCGGCACGCTACCACACGGGCGTGGAAGAGCAGGGCCTCCTCCCCCTGGATGACGTCGTCGCCGCCGCACGCCTCGCGAAGGAACACGGCGCCACCCGGTTCTGCATGGGCGCGGCGTGGCGCGGACCCAAGGCGCGCGACCTGGCGCCGGTTCTCGACATGGTGCGGGAGGTGAAGTCCCTGGGACTCGAGACCTGCTGCACCCTGGGAATGCTCAAGGACGGCCAGGCCCAGCAGCTCAAGGACGCCGGCCTCGACTACTACAACCACAACCTCGATACGGCGCCCGAGCACTATGGCGAGATCGTCTCGACGCGCGAATACGGCGATCGCCTCGCGACCCTCGAGCGAGTGCGGGGCGCGGGGCTGAAGGTCTGCTGCGGAGGCATCGTCGGGCTGGGCGAATCGCGCGAAGCTCGCGCCGGGTTGATCGCGCAGCTGGCGAGCCTCGACCCGCAGCCCGAATCGGTGCCGATCAATGATTTGGTCCAGGTCGAGGGAACGCCGCTTGCCGGAACCGAAAAGCTGCCCTGGGTCGAATTCGTCCGCACCATCGCAGTGGCGCGCATCCTCCTGCCCCGCAGCATGGTGCGGCTGTCCGCGGGACGATCGGCGATGAGCGAGCCCGTGCAGGCGCTGTGCTTCTTCGCCGGCGCCAATTCGATCTTCTACGGCGAGAAGCTGCTCACGACGGGCAATCCCGACGTGAAGCGCGACGACGCGCTCTTCACCGCGCTCGGCTTCGCCCCGGCCTAGGGGCCCGTGGGCGTCTCCGACCGGCTCGTCGCGGGCCTCGCCGCGCTCGAGCGAGAGGACCTGCGCCGAACGCGCCGCGTGCTCGACTCGCCCCAGGGACGGCACGTGCGCCTGGGCGGCCGCGAGGTGCTCAACTTCGCGAGCAACGACTACCTCGGGCTCGCGAACCACCCGCTCTTGCGGGAGGCGATGCGCGCAAGCCTCGACACGTACGGCGCGGGCGCGGGCGCCTCGCCTCTCGTGACGGGGCACCTGCGCATCCACGAGGAAGCCGAGGCGCGCTTCGCCGCGTTCTGCGGGCTGCCGCGGGCGCTGCTCTTCGGCAGCGGATATGCGGCGAACATCGGCATCCTCGGCGCGCTCGCGGGTCCCGAAGGGGAGATCTTCGGCGACCGCCTCAATCACGCGTGCCTTCACGATGGCGCGAGGCTGTCGCGGGCCCGGTACACGCGCTATCCCCATCTCGACCTCGTCGCGCTGGAACGCGAGCTGGCCCGCTCCGAGGCCGCCCTGCGCGTGGTCGCCACCGACGTGGTCTTCAGCATGGACGGCGATGTGGCACCCGTGGGGGAGTTGCTTGCGCTTTGCGAGCGGCACGACGCGTGGCTCGTGCTCGACGACGCCCACGGCATCGGCGTCCTCGGGCATCAGGGACGGGGAGCGCTGGCCCGATTCGGCGTCGCATCGCCGCGCATCGTCTACATGGCCACGCTCGGCAAGGCGCTCGGAGGCTACGGCGCATTCGCGTGCGGTTCGAGCGAAGTGGTTGACTGGCTGGTGCAGAAATCGCGCACGTACATCTACTCGACCGCCCTTCCTCCCATGATGGCGGCGGCGGTGCTCGCCGCCCTCGAGATCCTGGAGGGCGAGGATTCGCCCGTGGATCGCCTGCATGGGCGCATCGCGGAATTCCGGGCGGCGTGCGCCGCCGCCCGCGTGGCCGTGGTGGAATCCGCCACCGCGATCCAGCCCGTCATCGTGGGAGACGCCGCGCGCACGCTCGAGATGTCCGCGCGCCTGCTCGATCGCGGATTGCTCGTGCCCGCCATCCGGCCGCCGACGGTTCCCGAGGCCACCTCGCGGCTGCGCATTTCGTTGAGCGCGGCCCACGAGCGCGGCGACGTGGAGCACCTCGCCCTCGCCCTGGCGGAGTGCCTGGCCCCGTGAGCCGGGAGCGGCGCGTTGGCTGAGCCGCCATATCCCGACAAGCGCGCGGCGCGTCGGGCATTCGAGCGCGCCGCCGCCGGCTACGACCGGCATGCGGTGCTGCAGCAGGAGGTGGGAACGCGCTTGCTGGCGCACCTCGATCCGATGCGGCTGGACCCGGCGCGCGTGATCGACCTCGGTTGCGGCACGGGGCGCTTCGTGTCCGGGTTGCGGGCGCGATATCCGAAAGCCGAAACGATCGGGATCGACTTCGCGCCCGCGATGCTGCGTGAAGCCCGCGCGCGCGGCTCCTGGTGGCGAAGGACTTTCTCCCGGCGCGGGCCGGCGCTCGCCTGCGCCGATGCGGAAGCCCTGCCGCTCGCCACCGGGTGCGCGCAGCTCGCATTCTCCAATCTCCTGCTGCAATGGTGCCGCCCCGAGGTGGTGTTCGCCGAGGCGGGACGGGTGCTCGCCACCGGCGGCCTCTTCCTCTTCTCGACTTACGGTCCGGACACGTTGAAGGAGCTGCGCACCGCTTTCGCCGCCGCGGACGACGAAGCACATGTCCATTCCTTCGTCGACATGCACGACCTGGGAGACTCGCTGGTGCACGCGGGATTCGCGGACCCCGTGATGGAAATGGAGACGATCACCGTGGAATACGCCAGCGTCGACTCCCTCGCGCGGGACCTGAAGGGCGGCGGCGGACACAACGCGCTTGCCGCACGCGACCGGGGGCTGTGCGGACGCGAGCGGTGGCGGCGCATGGTGGAGCGCTACGAACGCGATCGCCGCGGGGGCGCGCTGCCCGCGACCTTCGAGGTGATTTACGGCCATGCCTGGAAGGCCGCCCCCCGGAAGACGGCGGACGGGAGGCAGGTGATCGATTTCGTGCCGCGCGCCGCCCCATGAGTCGCGGCGTATTCGTCACCGGTACCGACACGGGCGTGGGCAAGACGCTCGCGGCCTGCGCGCTCATCCATGCGCTCGCGGCCAGGGGTGTACGCGCCCTGCCGATGAAGCCCGTGGCCGCCGGCGCGGCCGACCATGGCGGCCGGCCCGCCAACGACGACACCCTCGCCCTCATGGAGGCGGCCGGACTGGGCCCGGAGGCCCTGGGCCGCGTGACGCCGGTGCTGCTGCGCGAGCCCATCGCTCCCCACATCGCGGCTCGGCGGGAAGGAGTGCGCATCGCGCTCGCGCCCATCCTCGCCGCGCTCGCGCTGCTGCGCGAGGACACCGGATTCCTCATCGTAGAAGGGGTCGGCGGCTTCTGCGTTCCCCTCGGCCAGCGCCTTGACACCGTGGATCTGGCGCGCGCCGTCGCGTTGCCCGTGGTGCTCGTCGTGGGGTTGCGGCTGGGTTGCCTCAACCACGCGCTGCTCACCGCGCGGGCGCTCGAAGCGGCAGGACTCCCCCTGGCGGGGTGGATTGCCAACACGATCGATCCCTCGATGGCGGCCATGGGGGAAAACGTCCAGGCGCTGCGGGAGCGGCTGCCCGGCCCGCTGCTGGGTCACCTGCCCCACCATCCCGGCGCTCGCCCCGTGGAGTTCGCCTCGCGGCTCGCGGTGGAATCGCTCCTGGGGCCCGCCCCATGAACACGCTGCTCTTCGACCTCGACGGCACCCTCACCGATCCGCGCGAGGGCATCACGCGTTCGATCGCCTACGCGCTCGAGCGCATGGGGATCGCGCCTCCCCCGTCCAACGAGCTCGTGTTCGCCATCGGACCGCCCCTGCGGGCCTCGTTCGCGCGGCTCCTGGGCACGGAATCGGATATCGCCGTCGAGCGGGCGGTGGCGCTTTATCGCGAGCGGTTCGCCGACGTGGGTCTGTTCGAGAATCGGCCCTACGACGGCATCGACGAGGCGCTGGCGAAGCTCGCCGACTCCGGCGCCCGGCTTTTCGTCGCGACGTCGAAACCCCAGGTGTACGCACGGCGAATCGTCGAGCATTTCGCGCTGCACGCGCATTTCGTCGACGTGCACGGCTGCGAGCTCGACGGAACCCTCGAGGACAAGCGCGACCTGCTGGATTACATGATCGCGCACCATGGGATAGCGGCGCCGCGGGCGGCGATGATCGGCGACCGCGGCCCCGACATGCGGGCGGCAAGGCACCATGGCCTCGCGGCCGTGGGCGCCCTCTGGGGCTACGGGACCCGCGAAGAGCTGCTGGAGCACGGAGCCCAGGCGCTGTGCGAAGCCCCGGAGGCCCTCGGCGAATCGCTCGGGAACTTGCGCCCTAGCCAAACGCCGCGCTGAGCAGCGCGACCCCGTGTGCGCCATGGCGGCGCGCCGTGGCGAGGTCGCTCCGGGCGAGTCCTCCGATCCCGTAGATGGGCATCGGTCGCCCGGCCGCGAGGGACGCGAACCGATCCCACCTCATGGCGGCAGCGCCCGGATGGGATGCGGTGGCCTGTACCGGCCCCACGACGGCGTAGTCCAGGCCCAGGTGCGCGGCGCGGTCCAGTTCCCGCTCGTCGTGGCAGGAAGCGCCCGCGAGGCGCGCCGCAGGCCGCGCCTTCGCCTCCATCAGCGCGCGCGCCGTGAGGTGCACGCCGTCGCACTGCGCGAAATGCCCGCAGTCGCTGTTCACCACGACGCGCGAGCCGAACGGCTCGACACGCGCGAGGGTACGCGACAGGAGGTGCTGCACGCGCATGCGCTCCATGCCCTTCTCGCGCAACTGCACGAGGAGCCGTTCGTCCACGGCGCGCTCGGCGAGCGCCTCGGTCCACGCCTCGATTCCCGCCACGGAAGCGTTCGAGACCACCATGATGGCCGGCAGCGCGAGCGCGGCCAGCACCGGCGCGTTGGCGGGCAGCATCGGCTGCACTTCGGGCGCCAACACGCGCTGCCACTCGATCGCCTGGTCCTCGAGGGGCCGGGGCTCGCCCTCCCAGCTCGTTACGCGGAAGAAGTGCAGCCGGACCGTGGCATGGGTGTACGCGTAGACGCGCGTGATCCACGGGGTGGCCTCGCGCACCTCGATGCCGAGCTCTTCGCGCAGCTCGCGCACCAGCGCTTCGCGGGCGCTTTCGCCCGCCTCGATCTTGCCTCCCGGAAATTCCCAATAGCCCGCGTAAGGCTTGCCCACGGGCCTCCTGGCGAGCAGGAACTCGCCCGGCCGCTCGATCACGGCGGCCGCCACCTCGGTGACGCCGGCGGATGAAAAAGGGGTCAGGTTACTTTTTCGCCTTCCCTGAAAAAGTAACCTGACCCCTTTTCCTGCCCACGTAGTCGCGCGCGAATTGCCATGCCACGCGCCCGCTGCGGAATCCCCGCTCGAGCGCCCACAGGAGCGCGGCCTTGCGCGACTCCTCGCTTGCCGTGCCCCCGAGCCGCTCGACCCAGTGGTCCGCGATGTCCAGGTACTGGTCCTGGTCGAACGGATAGAACGACAGCCACAGGCCGAAGCGCTCCGATAGCGAGATCTTCTCCTCGGTCGTCTCGCCCGGATGGATCTCGCCGCCCACGTGCTTCGCCTCGAGGTTCTCCTCCATGAACTCGGGCATGAGGTGGCGGCGGTTCGAGGTGGCGTAGATCAGCACATTGTCCGCCGACCCGGCGATCGAGCCGTCGAGCGCCACCTTGAGCGACTTGTAGCCCGCGTCGGAGGCCTCGAAGGAGAGGTCGTCGCAAAAGATGATGTAGCGCTGCTTGCGCTCGCCGATGAGGTCCACGATGTCCGGCAGGTCGACCAGGTCGCGCTTGTCGACCTCGATCAGGCGCAGGCCCCTGTCGGAGAACTCGTCCAGCGCCGCCTTCACGAGCGAGCTCTTTCCCGTGCCGCGGGCCCCGGTGAGCAAAACGTTGTTCGCGGGCCGTGCCGCCACGAACTGCGCGGTGTTGTCCCGCAGGCGACGCTTCTGCTCGTCGATGTCCTTCAGGTCGGAGAAGCGGATGGAGTGCGGGTGGCGTATCGCCTCGAGGTAGCCCCCGCGGGCGTGCTTGCGCCAGCGATAGGCCGTGGCACTCCAGTCGGGCTCCCCGCCCCCGCCGGGCAGCAGTCGCTCGAGGCGCCCGGCCAGCTCGTCCAGTCGATCGGCGATGCGCTTGAGCGGGTCGCTCATCGCAGGCGGAAGACGAGCAGCCAGTAGTAGTTGAGCGTCTCCAGGTGCGCCTCGCGCGCGATCGGGCGCACCGCGTCGGCGAGCTCTTCGGCGGTCGGGAAATTCTTCAGCACCTCGTACTCCTCGCCGCTCGCGAGGCGGCGCATCTGGTAGGTGTTGCCTTCGGCGTCGCGCCGGGAGATCGCCGTGGAGCTGCCTTCCGCAAAGCGGTTGTCGAGGATCCCCACCAACGCGCCGGGCGCGAGACGCCTGGCGAGGCGCTCGACGAAGCGCGCGATGTCGCTCTTCTTCACGTGGGACCACCAGAAGCCGGCGAACGCGGCGTCGCATCCCGGCGGCACGCCCTCGAGCGTCACCGCGTCGGCCTTGAAGAAGCTGGCGCGGCCGGCGGCGATCGGTTTCTCGCGCGCGATCTCGAGCACCGCGTCGTTGATGTCGCAGGCATGCACGTGCGCCGCCTCGCGCGCGATGAACTGCGTCCAGTAGCCGGTGCCGCACGCCACCTCGAGCACCGTCCTGCCCCGCAGGATCTCCGGTACCCGGCGGCGCAGCCACTCGAGCTCGTTCTGGCGCTCGGGCTTGTCGTAGATCTGCTCGTATTCCGAGGCGCGTTTCGCGTAGTACCGCTCCAGGTGCGGCGTCGTGCTCTTCAAGTCGGCCATGGCCCGCTCCCTCAGCTGCGATAGTCGGCGTTGATCTTCACGTAATCGTAGGAAAGGTCGCAGGTCCATACGGTGGCGCTCTCCTCGCCGCGCCCCAGCGTCACCCGCACCGCGATCTCGGCGGGCTGCATCACGCGCCGCCCCTGCTCCTCGGTATAGGCGCCCGCCCGGGCCCCCCTTTCCACCACCGTCACGTCCCCCAGC
>JAAOZZ010000237.1 GCA_012274175.1 Betaproteobacteria bacterium | reverse complement strand
TGGGCGAGGGATCGCCCGTGCCGATGGGCACGAAGTGCACCTGCAGCTCTCCGGCCACGCGCGGGGTGCGGAGCTGCATGAACGTGGTCTCGGAGCCGCGCCGCCACGCCTTGAGCAGTCCCGCGATCTCGGGCGCGTAGTCGTCCAGCGGCGCGAACTTGCCCGGCGCGAGGGGGCCCAGGAGCTGTGTGGCCCGCGGGTTGTGCTGGCGGATGCGCCCCTGGCCATCCACGACGAGGATGCCGTCCTGCATGTCGCGGATCACGAGCTCGTTGATCTGCGAGAGGTTGTCCAGGTCGAGCCGGCGCTCCTCGGCGATCTGCTCGCTCGTGCGCGCGTATTGCGCGAGCGTGGACGCGAGCCCGGCGGTGGCGAAGAATGCGGCGCTGGTGAGCCCCGCCTGCACGAAGTCCTGGGCCGCGGCATCGAAGCGCCACGTCTGGAAAGTCTGCTCGAGCAGCAGCGCGATCGAGGCGAAGGCCGCGTGGAAGAACGCGAGCCGGCCGCGGGTGATGAGCCCGGCGGCGGCGAGCGACACGAGCAGGATCACGCCCAGGCCGCTTCGCACCCCGCCGCTCGCGTACATCAGCATCGTGATCGCCATCACGTCGGCGACCACGCCCGCGGTCACCTGCAGCGTGAGGTTGGGCTCGCGCAGCCGCGCCGGGGCGAGCAGCGCCACCGAGGCGAATCCGTAGGCGAGCGCCGTGGGCACCACCAGCTCCGGCTGCTGGCCGCCCAGCGCGAAGATGTGGTTGAAGAACGCGAAGGCCACGCCCACCAGAGCCGCGAGCACGACGCGGTAGCCGCAGAAGACCTGCAGCGTCCTCCACGTGGTGTCGTCGGCCGCTACGATGAGCGGCATCGACAGCGCCGCGCGCGCGCTCGCCCCCGCGCGCATGCTCATGTCGCGGGCAGCCGAGCTCATCGCGGGGCGGCGCATCGGGGATTGTCGCGGCACACGAGGCGCCCGCCTTCCTCGCGCGCCTCGCTGCGCGGAAGGTGCACGCCGCAGCGCGCGCAGGCGATCATGTCCTCGCCCGTGGGGGACTGCGCCGGGGCGCCCGCGCTCCCGCGCGGCGCCGGGGCGCGAAAGGCGCCGCGCCACAGCAGCCAGACGACGAAGCCCAGGATGACCCAGAAAAGGATGCGGCCCACGATCCTCGGTGCGATGAGTTTTTCGTCGAAGGGAGTTTACGGCAAAGGGCCGCGCGACGCAGTCAGCTCGCGAGCGGAATCTCCACCTCGAAACGCACGCCGCGGCCCGCGGGAAGGTTGAAGGCGCGGGCCCGCCCGCCGTGGGCCTCGGCCACGAGCCGCACGATGTACAGGCCCAGGCCCAGGTGCGAGCCTTCCGAGGCCCGCGCTGTCTCACCCTGGCGCATCGACACCATCGAATCGAAGAGTCCCGCCACCTTCGCCGCCGGCAGCGGCGGGCCTTCGTTGTCCACCGCGATCACCGCGCGTCCGGCGCGCATCGCGAGCGACACGCGCACCGGGGTGCCGGGCGGGGCGAAATCGTTGGCGTTCTCCGCGAGCTTGTCCAGGAGCTGCGCGCAGGCGTCGGGCACGCCGTCCACGGGCAGCGCCTTTCCGTGCTCCGCGAGCTCGAAGCGGCGCGGGGCATAGGCGGCGCGATATCCCTCCACGCAACCGCGCACGACTTCTCCCAGGTCGAAGCGCTCGCGCTCGGAGCCTTCGAGCAGGCGCTCGAGGCGCGTGGCTTCCGACAGCCGCGAGATGAGCCGCCCCAGGCGCTCCACGCCCTCGCCGGCGCGCTCGACATACACGCGGGCGCCGTCGGGCAGGCGCTGCGCCTTCAGGTTGTCGAGGGAGGAGCGCACCACCGCGACGGGCGTGCGCAGCTCGTGGGAGAGGCGCCCGGCCATCGCCTCGAGGTAGGCGTTGTAGTCGCGCAGCCGCGCGAGCACCGCGGCGGTGGTGCGCGCGAGATCCCCGATCTCGTCCTTCGCGTCGCTCGCCGTGATGGTGCCGCGCACGCGCCCCTGGGGGTCGATCGCGGCGTCGGCCTCGGCGTGCAGGCGGCGGATGCGCGCGGCAAGCCGGCTCGAGAAGGTGAGCAGGATCGCGAGCGCCGCGGCCACGATCGCGAGGGTGACCGCCAGCAGCCGCTCGAGCGCGGCCTGCTTGAGGATCTGGATCGAGCCGGTGGTCTCTTCCACGACGGCCGCGCCCACGATGTCGTCGCCCAGGAAGATTGGCTGCGCGGCCGAGAGGATCGCCACGTCGCGATCGCGCGTCGCGCGCCACTGGGTGGAGCTCACGCCGATCAGCGCGCGGTCGATCTGCCCGCGAGCCGGCTGCGACTCCTCGCCCAGGGGCAGGCTGCGCGCGGGCAGCACGAGTGCCGCCAGGGGCTTCAACCAGCGCACGAGCGAACGGGCGGCCTCCGGATCCTGCAGGTTTCCCGACAGCCCGCGCACCCGGGAGCGCGTGTCCACGACCCACAGGCGCGAGCCGCGCCGCCCCATGATGGCGAGGAAGCGCTCGATTTCCTCGGATGGAACGTAGGCGTTGCCCAGGCTCGCCGCGGCGCCGGGATCGGCGGAGGCGAAGAGTGCGACGATGCGCCGGCGCTCCTCGCCCTCGGCGTCGCTCGCGCCGGCCGCGTGCTCGAAGAGCGTGGGCCGATCGGAGAGTGCGGAGGCCACCGCCCGCGCCGTGGCCCCGATCGCGCGCTCCTGGCCTTCCCGCAGGAACGCTTCCATGCTCGCGATGAATTGCGCGGCGAGCAGCGGCAGCGCCAGCAGCACGAGGGCCACGAGCACGAGCCGGAAGCGGATGCCGTGCACGAAGCCCGCGCGGCGCGCGCCCTCAGAACTCGAGGTGGACGGTGACGGAGCCGAACCCATGGGACCTGCGCTGGCCGACGAATTCCGCCGAGTCGTGGGCCATCGCGAATGCGATCGAGCTCCAGCGGTTGATCCACGTGGCACCCAGCGTATAGCGCCGGACGATGCGGCGGCGCTCGGGATCCGGATCGGAGAGCGCGGTGTTGGGATCGAGCAGCAGGTCGCGTGCGACGGCGCGCACGTTGGCGCCCGCGAAGAAGCTCCACCCGCCCGTCCCCGGCGCGAGCGCCGGCGGCGGCGTGGCCGCGAAGCGCTGCACCGGGCTCGACATCTCGGCCGCCGCGCCGTGCCCGAAGCGCAGCTCGATTCCCGCGTGTGCGAAGGCGACCTGGTTGCCCGCCACCACGCCGTAATGGATGTAGACCCGCCGGGCCCGGTCGGCGCTGGAGCCGAGACGCTGGGAGCGCACCCAGGTCACCTGCGCGTCGAGGCGATTCGAGCGCTGGTGGGACCATTCCTCGTGGGGGGCGGGTACGAAACGGTGGATGAAGTCCTGGGCCTGCCGGCCGAGCGCGGCCGGCCCCGTCACGCCGAGGTCGAGCTCGAGGGTGCGCCAATCGCCGGGCGCGCGATCGTGGCGTGCGACGGTCGCGAGCAGCCGTGCTGCGGGCGGGCGGTCTATCGGGTTGCTGCGATTGGCTTCAGGCGTATAGATCTCCTGCAGCACTCCCCATTCGATCTCATGGTCGCCCTTCTGGGCCACCCGCGCGATCCGCACTCCGCTCGTGTACCAGCGGTCGGTGCCGTAGAGCACGTCGTTGTCGACCTGCACGTACCAATGGGAGCCGGCCGCATCCGCGAGGGCACCCGTCGCGCCGGCGAGCGCGACGAGCGCCGCGAGCACGGTCCTCAGGACGGTTCCTTCCAGCGATAGCCCATGCCGTACACGGTGTCGATCGCGTCGAAGGCGGGATCGACGGCGAGAAACTTGCGGCGGATGCGCTTCACGTGGGAGGTGATGGTGCCGTCGTCGACCACCATCTCCGCGTCCCGCATCAGCTGCTCGCGCCCCTTCACGTGGCCCGGATGGCGCGCGAGCGAATGCACCATCCAGAATTCCGTCACCGTCAGGTCCACAGGCTTCGAGCGCCACGTGGCCGCCATGCGCTGCGCATCGAGGGCGAGCGTTCCGCGGTGCAGTACCTCGTCGGACGGCGTCTCCTGCTCCGCGGCGTCCACGCGCCGGAAGAGGGCCGCGATGCGCGCAAGCAGGTGCGGCAGGCTCACGTCCTTGGTGAGGTAGTCGTCGGCGCCCAGCCGCAGGCCCGAGACGATGTCGAAGTCGGAATCCCGCGCCGAAAGGAAGATGATCGGCAGGCGCGCGCTGGCACTCCTCAGCTCGCGGCACAGGGCGAAGCCGCCATCGATGTCGGCGCCCAGGCCGATATCGATGATCGCGAGCTCCGGCAGGCGCGCGGCCAGCGTGCGCGATGCGCTCGCGCGATCGCCGAACGCGGCCACGTCATAGCCGGCGCGTCCGAGTGCGTCGACGTAGTTCTGCCGGATGGTGGGATCGTCCTCGACGAGCGCGATGCGTCGTGCCATGGCGACGGATTATAGGGGACGCGCCGAAGACTCCCGCGGCTTTTCGCGCCCCGCGCGGCCCATGGAATGGAGGCCGGCGCCATTTTCCTGCCACAAATCTTCCTGCGTGCGCCCCTTTTGCGTCGCACCCACGCCAGCGCGCGGGCGCGAAATGAGCCTGCCCGCTTCCATCGGGCGCACCAGGAGAAGAAGACATGGCCGAAAGAACCGCGTCAGGAAAGCCCGAGGCTCCCGCCGTCCTCTCCGACTTCCTCCACCTGGGCGCGAAGGCCTTCGTGAGCGGGATCGTGGTGGCGCTCGTGCTGGGATTCGCGGCACTCGTGCTCGCGGGCAATGCGGACGCGGCCCCCAATGCGCCGACCTACGGCAAGGAACCCAGGAGCGCGGCGCCCACGCCGGACCGGTCAAAGGACCCGGCCGGCGTGGGCGCCCTCTGGGCCAGGGGCACGATCGCCCCGGATACGGTCGACACGCCCGCGATGCTCCAGCTTCCGCTGGGCTTGCTCGCCCTGGGTGCCGCGGCATTGGTCGCCGTGATCGGTCGTGGGCACGCGCAACGGAATCGCACGTGAGCTCGTCGCGCGCCGCAACCTTTCGCTCCCCGCGCAATCGCACGGTGATGGGGAGAGGCCTGCAATTCCAGACGGCCGCGGGCTTCGACGATCCGCTCGAGATGCTCCTCGGCTGCCATCGGCGCATCGAGAAGCAGCTGGAGACGCTGGAGCGCTTGCGAGCGCACCTGGAGGCCCGGGGCGTGGACGCCGAGGCGAGCGCGGCGGCCTATGCGGTGCTGCACTACTTCGCCAAGGCGGCCGCGGACCACCACGAAGACGAGGAGAAGGACGTCTTCCCGCTCCTCGAGCGGCGCATCGCGGACGCGGAGCAGGCGGAGCGCTTCCGATCCCTGCGCAGTCAGCTCGAGGCCGGCCATCGCGAGCTGGAAGCGGCATGGGTACGGCTGCGCAAACCGCTCGAGGGGATCGCCGAGGGGCTCGAGCGCTCGCTGCCCGAAGCGGACGTGCGCGCCTTCGCCGCGGGCTACGAGAGCCACCTCCTCGCGGAGGAGCCGGCGCTGCGGGAAGCGTTCGAGCGCTGGCTCGACGCGCGGGATCGCGAGGCGATCGGGCGCGCGATGATGGCCCGGCGCAACGTGGCGTTCCCGCCCGGCTGAGCTCGGCACCGTACCGCGGGAAGGAAGGATGGTCGGGGTGAGAGGATTCGAACCTCCGGCCTCTACGTCCCGAACGTAGCGCTCTACCAGGCTAAGCTACACCCCGAGGACAAAGGGGCGCCGAGAAGCGCCCCCGAGGATCAGAAGAGCTAGAACTTTCGCTCGACTGAAAAGTGGGCCAATTGTAGCAGACTGTCCCGGCAGGCGGAATCGGGCAGCGACGCTAGCCGCGCGGTCGCGATCGCCGCTTCGCCCCGCGCGCATTCCCGCGCGTAGTCCAGGGCGCCCACGCGCTGGATCGCGGCCATCACGCCATCGAGATCCGACTTGCCGCCCTGCTCGATCGCGTGGCGCACGAGCGCGCGCTCCGCCTCGTTGCCGGCGCGCATGGCGTGGATGAGCGGCAGCGTGGGCTTGCCTTCGGCCAGGTCGTCGCCCAGGTTCTTGCCCGTCTCGTGCAGGTCGCCGGAATAGTCGAGCACGTCGTCGATGAGCTGGAACGCGGTGCCCAGGTGCATGCCGTACTCGGCGATCGCGCGCTCGACCTCGGGCCCGGCGCCGCCGAGGATCGCGCCCACCTGGGTGGCGGCCTCGAAGAGCTTCGCGGTCTTGTAGCGGATCACCCGCAGGTACTGCTCCTCGTCGGTGGCCGCGTCGTGCACGTTCAGCAGTTGCAGCACCTCGCCCTCGGCGATCACGTTGGTCGCGTCCGCGAGGACCTTCATGATGCGCAGGCTCCCCGCCTCCACGATCATCTGGAACGCGCGGGAGTAGAGGAAGTCGCCCACCAGCACCGAGGCGGCGTTGCCGAACTCGGCGTTCGCGGTCTTCCTCCCGCGGCGCAAGCTCGATTCGTCCACCACGTCGTCGTGCAGCAACGTCGCGGTGTGGATGAACTCGATCACCGCGGCGAGCTCGTGCTTGGCGCCGCCCTCGGCGCCGAACGCGTTGGCCGCGAGCAGCACCAGCGCCGGGCGCAGCCGCTTGCCGCCGCTGCCTACGATGTAATGGGCGACGGTGCGGATCAGGACGACGTCGGAATCGAGCCGGCGGCGAATCACGTCGTCGACGCGCCCCAGGTCGGCAACGATGGGCGCGCGGATCGATTCGAGGCTCACGGGGGCAAGGGGATGGTTCATGGGCTGCGGGAAGCGTTGGCGGACGGTCCGCCTCGCCCTTGGAGGGCCCCGGACAAGTCTTTGACCTTATGGGGTATTTCGCGTATTATAGCCAGTTCAGTCGGTGCAGGACACCGGCTGGACAAAATTTACGCAAACCCCAGGAGTCCACAATGTACGCGGTCATAAAAACCGGCGGCAAGCAGTATCGCGTAGCCCCCGGCGAAAAAATCAAAATAGAACAGATACCGGCAGACGTTGGCGCTCAGATCGTCCTCGACCAGGTGCTGATGGTAGCGGACGGCGACGCCGTGAAGCTCGGTAACCCCCTCGTGTCGGGCGCGAAAGTCTCCGCCACGGTGCTCGCCCACGGTCGCGGCACGAAGCTGAAGATATTCAAGCTGCGCCGGCGCAAGCATTACCAGAAGACCCAAGGGCATCGCCAGAACTACACGGAGATCCGTGTGGATTCCATCGCCTAGCGCGGGCATCGCCGAAACCCAACGCAAACTGGAACAGCAACCATGGCACACAAGAAAGCAGGCGGGTCTTCCCGCAACGGACGCGATTCCGAGAGCAAGCGCCTGGGCCTCAAGGCCTACGGCGGAGAGCTCGTGAGCGCGGGCTCCATCCTCGTTCGCCAGCGCGGCACGAATTTCCACCCTGGAACGAACGTGGGCATCGGCAAGGACCACACGCTGTTCGCGAAAGTCACGGGCAAGGTGAAGTACTTCACCCAGGGCTCCGCGAAGAAGCGCACCGTGTCGGTCGAGCCGCCGCAAGCCTGACGGCTCCTTCCGCCCCGGCAGAAGAGCCCCGTCGTCGCACGGGGCTTTTTTGTTGGGGAAGCGACCATGCCGCAGATCGGACTCTTCCTCGTCGCCTCGGCGCTGCTCACCATCGCGCCGGGACCCGACATCGTGTACGTGCTCGCGCGCGGCGTGAGCCAGGGGCGCAGGGCCGGGCTCGCGGCGGCCCTGGGCTTCGCCACCGGGTGCATCTTCCACACCACCCTCGCCGCCCTCGGCGTGGCTGCCTTGATCCGTTCCTCGGACCTCGCCTTCAACGCCGTGCGCTATGCGGGAGCCGCGTACCTCGCGTGGATCGGCGTCCAGGCGCTGCGCCATCGCGCGTCCTTCGCGCTCGAGGCCGCGGGCAACGCGCGCACCCTCGCGACCATCTACCGCCAGAGCGTGATCGGCAACGCCCTCAATCCCAAGGTCACGCTCTTCTTCCTGTCGTTCCTGCCGCAGTTCGTGGCCCGGGACGCGGGGCACGTCGGGGCGCAGATGGCGCTCCTGGGCGCGATCTTCATGGCGCAGACGGCGGTGATCTTCAGCGCCGTCGCGCTCTTCTCCGGGTGGATCGGCGAGCGCATCCGACAGCGTCCCGCGATCGGCGAGCGGCTCAACGTCTTCGCGGGGCTCACGTTCATCGCGCTCGGGATCCGCGTCGCGCTTCCCGGATTCAGCCGGTGAATCCGCCCAAGCCATGAAACATAGGAATCACGGTTTCCCCGTGAGCGGAACATGAAATTCTTCGACGAGGCGAGGATCGAGGTGATCGCGGGCAAGGGCGGCGACGGCTCGGCGTCGTTCCGGCGCGAGAAGTTCGTCCCTCGCGGCGGGCCCGACGGCGGCGACGGCGGCCGCGGGGGCAGCGTGTACGCGCAGGCCGATTCCAACCTCAATACGCTGATCGACTACCGCTACACGCGCATCTTCCGCGCGAAGGACGGCGAGAACGGACGCGGCTCCGACTGCTACGGCAAGGGCGCCGAGGACATCGTGCTGCGCTTCCCCGTGGGCACCGTCATCAAGGACAAGGAGAGCGGCGAGGTCATCGCCGACCTCGCGCGCGACGGCGAGCGGGCGCTCCTCGTCCAGGGCGGCAAGGGCGGTGCGGGCAACCTGCATTTCAAGTCGAGCGTGAATCGCGCGCCGCGGCAGTTCACCCGCGGCCTGCCCGGCGAGGCGCGGCACCTGGAGCTGGAGCTGCGCGTGCTGGCCGACGTCGGGCTGCTCGGCATGCCCAACGCCGGCAAGTCCACCTTCATACGCGCGGTGTCGGCGGCGCGGCCCCAGGTGGCCGACTATCCGTTCACGACGCTGCATCCGAACCTGGGAGTCGTGCGCGTGGACGTGAACCGCTCCTTCGTGGTGGCCGACGTCCCGGGGCTGATCGAGGGCGCGGCCGAGGGCGCGGGGCTCGGGCACCAGTTCCTGCGCCACCTGCAGCGCACCCACCTCCTCCTGCACCTGGTGGACATGGCGCCCTTCGACCAGGACACGGACCCGGCGGCGGAAGTGCGAGCGCTCGCCAAGGAGCTCGCGAAGTACGATCCGGCGCTCGCGAAGAAGCCGCGCTGGCTGGTGCTCAACAAGGCCGACCTCCTCGATGCCGCGGAGTGCCAACGCAAGGCCCGCGAGCTGGTGCGCCGGCTGCGCTGGACCAAGCCCTGGTTCGTGATCTCGGGATTGGACGGCCAGGGCTGCCGCGAGCTCACGTTCAAGGTGATGGATTTCCTCGAGCAGGAGCGCGCGGGGAAGCGGCGATGAGCACCCCGCTCGCCGGCGCCCGGCGCGTGGTGGTGAAGATCGGCTCGAGCCTGCTCACCAATGCCGGCGCGGGCCTCGACCGCGGCGCCATCGCCGACTGGGCGCGCCAGGTGGCGCAGTTGAGGGCCCGCGGCGTGGAAGTGCTCGTGGTCTCCTCGGGCGCCATCGCCGAGGGCATGAAGCGCCTCGGCTGGTCGCGCCGCCCCCACGCGGTGAGCGAGCTGCAGGCGGCGGCGGCCGTGGGCCAGATGGGACTCGTGCAGATGTGGGAGTCGTGCTTCGCCGAGCAGGGGCTGCACACCGCCCAGGTGCTCCTCACCCACGAGGACCTGGCCGATCGCAGGCGCTACCTCAACGCGCGCACCACGCTGAAGGCGCTGGTGGGTTTCGGGGTGGTGCCGGTGATCAACGAGAACGACACCGTGGTCGTGGACGAGATCCGCTTCGGCGACAACGACACCCTGGGCGCGCTCGTCACCAACCTGATCGAGGCCGACGCGCTGCTCATCCTCACGGACCAGGAGGGGCTCTTCGACGCCGACCCGCGCAAGGTGCCCTCGGCCAAGCTCGTCGCGCGGGCGCAGGCCGGCGACCCCGCGCTCGAACGCATGGCGGGCGGGGCGGGCAGCGCCCTGGGCAGCGGCGGCATGCTCACCAAGGTGCTCGCCGCGAAGCGCGCCGCGCGCAGCGGCGCCCACACGGCGATCGCCTGGGGCCGGGAGCCAGACCTCCTCACGCGGCTCTTCGCCGGCGAGGCCATCGGAACGCTGCTCGCGGCCGAGAAGGCACCGGTCGCCGCCCGCAAGCAATGGCTCGCCGACCACCTGAAGCCGTCCGGGCGCATCACGCTCGACGCGGGCGCGGTGAAGGCGCTCGTGGCCGACGGCAAGAGCCTGCTGCCCATCGGGGCCACGGCGGTGGACGGCCAATTCGAGCGCGGCGAGGTGGTGAGCCTCTGCGGCCCCGAGGGCCGCGAGATCGCCCGGGGCCTGGTCAACTACTCGGCCGCGGAGGCGGCGCGCGTCCTGCGCAAGCCCAGCTCCGAGATCGAGGCGGCCCTCGGCTACCTCGCCGATAGCGCCCGCTACATTTTGTGGGGTTATGGGGATACGGGCAAATCACTGGCTGACGCGCTCGCCCAGCGCGGTAAGCAGCCCGCGGCGATCATCGAGATCCAC
>JAAOZZ010000236.1 GCA_012274175.1 Betaproteobacteria bacterium | reverse complement strand
CGCCCTCGACCGCCTGTGGGAGACGAACCTCGGGGCCGAGGCGCTGCGCACGCTGGGCGTGGCACTGGGGGCCGACGTCCCGTTCTTTCTCTTCGGCCGGACCGCCTGGGTCGAGGGCATCGGCGAGCACCTTCGGGCGGTGGAGGTGCCCGTGCGGTGGTACGTGGTCCTGGTCCCGCCGGTCGAGGTCTCGACGCAGGCGGCATTCGCGGCGCCGGAATTGACCCGCGACACGGAAGCCCTTAAAATGGAAGACTTTTCGGCGCAGCTCCTCCCGGTCGGTTTCGGTGCCAATTCAGGTTCTGTGGCCTTCGGTTCCGCGCGGTTCCACAACGACCTGGAGCCGGTGGTGGCCGGGCGCCATCCCGCCGTTCGCGAGCATCTCGAATGGCTGCGAAAGCGGGGCGGGGCGCGCATGACGGGTTCGGGCGCATGCGTCTTCGCGGCCTACGAGCAGCGCGAAGACGCTGAGCGCGTGATGGACGAGTTGCCGGAATCGATGCACGGATTCATCGCGCGGGGCCTCACGCTGCACCCCCTGCGCGCGTAGTCGAGGCTGTTCCGAAGGGGAGTCGCCAAGTTGGTTAAGGCACCGGATTTTGATTCCGGCATTCGAGGGTTCGAATCCTTCCTCCCCTGCCCTATTTGATTGAAGCGTCGCCGCGGCGAGGAAGACCATGGCTTTCGACAACCTGATGGTGTTCACGGGCAATGCGAACCCGAAGCTCGCGCAAAAGGTCGCGAAACACCTGAACGTCCAGCTGGGCAAGGCCACGGTGTCGAAGTTCAGCGACGGCGAGGTGATGGTGGAGCTGCTGGAGAACGTCCGCGGCAAGGACGTCTTCGTGCTGCAGTCGACCTGCGCGCCCACCAACGACCATTTGATGGAGATGCTGATCATGGTCGACGCGCTCAGGCGCTCGAGCGCGGCCCGGATCACCGCGGCGATACCGTACTTCGGCTACGCGCGCCAGGACCGCAGGCCCCGCAGCGCTCGGGTGGCGATCTCGGCCAAGGTGGTCGCCAACATGCTGACGGTGGCCGGCGTGAACCGGCTGCTCACCATGGACCTCCACGCCGACCAGATCCAGGGTTTCTTCGACATCCCCGTGGACAACGTGTACGCCACGCCGATCCTGCTGGGAGACCTGTGGAAGCACGGGTACAAGAACCAGGTGGTGGTGTCGCCGGACGTGGGCGGCGTGGTGCGCGCCCGGGCGATCGCCAAGCGACTGGAGAGCGACCTCGCGATCATCGACAAGCGCCGCCCGCGGCCCAACGTGGCGACGGTGATGAACATCATCGGCGACGTGAACGGGCGCACGTGCGTGATCATGGACGACATGGTCGACACGGCGAGCACCCTGTGCGAGGCGGCCAAGGCGCTGAAGGAGCAGGGTGCCGTGCGCGTGGTCGCGTATTGCACCCACCCCGTGCTCTCGGGCCAGGCGGTGGAGCGCATCGAAAAGTCGGTGATCGACGAGCTGGTGGTGACCGACACCATCCCGTTGAAGCCGGAGGCCGAGGCGTGCGGCAAGATCCGCCAGGCGAGCGTGGCGGAGCTGCTCGCCGAGACGATGCGAAGGATTTGCGAGGAGAGCTCGGTGAGCTCCCTCTTCGTCGAATAGAAGCACTTCTCCCCAGGGAGAGGGCACGAAGGGTGAGGGTCCTTGTTTCCCTCGAAACGCAGCGCGCCTGGTCGCGGGCCGTTGCACAACCATGGAGTCGAAATGAAGATCGCCATCAAGGCTGAACCGCGGAAGCTGCAGGGAACGGGTGCGAGCCGCCGCCTGCGCCGCACGGACAAGGTACCGGGAATCCTCTACGGAGGGGGCAAGGACGCCCAGCCCATCGAGCTCGACCACAAGGACCTCTTCTTCAAGCTGAAGCAGGAGGCCTTCCACGCGTCGATCCTCGACATGGAAGTGGGGGAGGAGAAGTCCCAGGTGCTCCTGCGCGACTACCAGATGCACCCGTTCCAGCAGCGCGTGCTGCACGCCGATTTCCAGCGCGTGGCGGCGGACAAGAAGATCCACATGAACGTGCCGCTGCACTTCGTGAACGCCGAGATCTCGCCCGGCGTGAAGGTGGCCGGCGGCCTCGTGCAGCACGTGATGAACGAGCTCGAGGTGCGTTGCCTGCCGAAGGACCTGCCCGAGTTCATCGTGGTGGACCTCGCCAACCTGCAGGCGGGCCACTCGCTGCACCTTTCGGCGGTGAAGCTGCCCGACGGCGTGGAAGCCATCGTGCCGAAGGACGAGGATCCCACCGTCGCCACGGTCGTGATCCCGCGCGTCATGACGGCCGACGAGGAAGCGGCGGAGCTCGCCGCGTCCGCGGCGGCGCCGTCGGCGGCGGAAATCCCGACCACGGCCCAGGTTGCGAAGGAGGAGGAGGCGGCACCCGGCGGCGGCAAGGACAAGCCGACCGTGAAGGACGACAAGAAGAACATGAAGGAAGCGAAGAAGTAGGGCCGCGCTCGCGGATAACGGCGCCCGCCGGCTCGCCGGCGGGCGTTTTGTTTCCGCGTCCCGGCGGGCTTCTGAGGCGCGATCATGGACGACATCCGACTCATCGTGGGGCTGGGCAATCCCGGCCGCGAGTACGAGCGCACGCGCCACAACGCGGGCTACTGGTGGGTGGAGGCGATCGCCGCGAGCCGGCGCGCCCATTGGTCGAAGGAATCGAAGTTCTCCGGCTGGACCGCCAAGGTGCGGGAAGCTGAGCGGGAGTTCTGGCTGCTCAAGCCCGCCACGTTCATGAACGAGAGCGGCCGCAGCGTCTCGGCGCTCATGCGGTTTTTCCGCGTCGCACCCGCGGAAATGCTCGTGGTGCACGACGAGCTCGACCTCCCGCCCGGCACGGTGAAGCTCAAGAAGGGCGGAGGCGCCGGCGGGCACAACGGGCTCACCGACATCATCGAGGCGACCGGCGAGCGGGATTTCTGGCGCCTGCGCATCGGGATCGGGCATCCGGGCCACAAGGACCTGGTCGCCGACTACGTGCTCGACCGGCCGCGCAAGGAGGAGCTCGCGGCGATCGAGCCGCCCTTCGAGCGCAGCCTCGAGCTCTTGCCGCGAATCGCCACGGGCCGCATGAGCGATGCGATGACGTGGCTGCACACCGCGCCGAAGGCCGAAGGCAGCGCGAGCGCGAATCCGGAAGCCAAACCCACGGAAACGAAGAAGCCATGACCCTCCAATGCGGCATCGTGGGACTTCCCAACGTGGGCAAGTCCACGCTCTTCAACGCGCTCACCAAGGCGGGGATCGCCGCGGAGAACTACCCCTTCTGCACCATCGAGCCCAACGTGGGCGTGGTGGAGGTCCCCGATGCTCGGCTCGAGGCGCTCGCCGCGATCGCCAAGCCGCAGAAGGTGCTGCCGGCGATCGTCGAGTTCGTCGACATCGCCGGGCTCGTGGCGGGAGCCTCGAAGGGCGAGGGCCTGGGCAACCAGTTCCTCGCCAACATCCGCGAGACCCACGCGATCGCCAACGTCGTGCGCTGCTTCTCCGACGACAACGTGGTGCACGTGGCGGGCAAGGTCGACCCGATCTCGGACATCGAAGTGATCCATACGGAGCTGGCGCTTGCCGACATGTCCACGGTGGAAAAGGCGATCATCCGGTTCAACAAGGCGGCGCGCTCGGGCGACAAGGAAGCGGTGAAGGCGGTCGCGGTGCTGGAGAAGGTGCAGCAGGCCCTCGACGGATTCCATCCGGTGCGGACCATGGACTTCGCGCCCGAGGAGCGCGAAATCCTCCAGCACCTGCAGCTCCTCACCGCGAAGCCCGCGCTCTACATCGCCAACGTCGACGAGAAGGGCTTCGAGGGCAATGCGCTCCTCGACCGGGTGCGCGCGTACGCGGCGAAGGAAGGCGCGCCCGTGGTCGCGATCTGCGCCAAGCTCGAAGCGGAGATCGCGGACCTCTCGGGCGAGGACAAGGCGGTGTTCCTCGCCGACACGGGATTGACCGAGCCGGGACTGAACCGCCTCATCCGCGCGACCTACGACCTGCTCGGCCTGCAGACGTACTTCACCGCGGGGCCCAAGGAAGTGCGCGCCTGGACGGTGAAGAAAGGTGCGACCGCTCCGCAGGCGGCGGGCGTGATCCACACCGACTTCGAGAAGGGCTTCATCCGCGCCGAGGTCATCGCCTACGACGACTACGTGAACCTGCGAGGCGAGGCGGGCGCCAAGGAGGCGGGCAAGATGCGCCTCGAGGGCAAGGACTACGTCGTGAAGGACGGCGACGTGATGCACTTCCGCTTCAACGTCTGAGGCGCTTCGCCGGCCCGCACATTCCGTAACACCCGCGCGCCGGGGCGACGCTAGACTCGGCCCATGTCGAGACTGCCCTGGATCGCCGCGCTCGCCCTGGCCGCGACCGTCGCGTGCGCCGCACCCCCCAAGCCCTCGCGCGTGCTTTTCATCGGCGACCGCCTCACCGCCGAGGCGAGGATCCCCGATCGCCTGGCGGAGCTCGTGCGCGCGATGGGCAGGGACATCGCGGTCGAGGCCGTCGTGTCCTCCTCGTCCACGCTCGAGGAGCATTGGAACGGCGGGCGCGCGCGGGAGGCCATCCGCAAGGGCTGGGACTTCGTCGTGCTGCAGCAAGGCCCTTCGTCGCAGCCCGGCGAGCGCGAAGGGCTCGTGGAGTACGCCCAGCGCTTCGCGGCGGAGATTCGAAAGGCCGGCGCGCGCCCGGCGCTGCTCATGGTGTGGCCGCCCGCCGACCGCGCACGGGATTTCCCCGCGGCGATCGAGTCCTACCGCGCGGCGGCGAAGGCATCCGGCGCGATCCTCGCTCCCGCGGGCGAGGCATGGATGCGGATGCTCCTCAAGGATTCCCGCACGAAGCTCTACGCGGGCGCCACGAGTCCGTCCCCGGACGGCGTGAGCCTCGCGGTGCTCACCCTCTACTTCGCGCTCTTTCCCGCGGGGCCCCAGGATTTCGACGAGGAGTATGTGGCGCGCATCGCCCGCGCCCTGGACCTCGAAGGAGAGGGGCGCGACGCGTGGTTCGATGCCGCGACCCTCGCGATCGACGAGCCGATGGCGCTCCAAACCGGGCGCGTTCCTTGACCCTGGAGCGCAAATGCCCGAAAATATTGGGCTATTTGGCGAGTTAGCTCAGCGGTTAGAGCAGCGGAATCATAATCCGTTGGTCCGGGGTTCAAATCCCTGACTCGCCACCAGATTTATCAAAGCGTTAGAGCATTTTGTCGCGGCTCGGCGTTTTGAGTTTGTCCAGTGGTTGTCCAGTTCCTTTCGCGTGCAGGCGTGGCAGCCAACCGAGAGAAAGGACTGGAACCATGGCATCCATCACCAAGCGCGCCCGCCGCGGCGGCGGCGTTTCCTGGGGCGTACGTGTGCGCGTAAACGGCTACGGTACGCTCTCCAAGAGCTTTCCAACGAAGCTGGAGG
>JAAOZZ010000235.1 GCA_012274175.1 Betaproteobacteria bacterium | reverse complement strand
GAGCCGCTCACCGCGTTCCTCTTCCCGGTGTTCTTCATCCGCATGGGCATGCTCTTCGCCCTGCGGTCGTTCGCGTCGGCGTCGGTCCTCGGATTCGCGGCCGCGCTCACCCTGGCCGCAATCATGGGAAAGCTGGCGTGCGCCGCCGTGGCCCCCAAGGGAGTCTCCGGCCTCACCCTCGGCCTGGGCATGATGCCGCGCGGCGAGGTCGGGCTGATCTTCGCCGGCATCGGCGCGCAGCTCGTGCTGGCGGGCTATTCCCACGTGCAGCAGGTGATGGGCCCCGGGGAGTTCTGCGTGCGCGGGGGACTCGTCGACCTCTATCCCACCGGCAGCTCCGTCCCGTACCGCCTCGACCTGCTGGGCGACGAGATCGAGACCATCCGCACGTTCGACGTGGACACGCAGCGCTCGATCTACCCGGTCTCGGAAGTGCGCATGCTGCCCGCGCGCGAGTTTCCCCTCGACGAGGAAGGGCGCGCGCGCTTCCGCGAATCCTTCCGCGAGCGCTTCGAAGGCGATCCCACCAAGAGCCGCGTCTACAAGGACGTCTCCAACGGCGTGGCGCCCGCCGGAGTGGAGTCGTACCTGCCGCTCTTCTTCGATGCGCCCGCGACGCTCTTCGACTACGTCCCGGGCGACGCGACCTGGATCGTGCACGGAGACGCTTCCGCGGCGGCCCAGGCGTTCTGGAAGGACCTCAAGTCGCGCTACGACCTGCTGCGCGGCGACCGGGACCGTCCGTTGCTCGAGCCGCGCGAGCTCTACATTCCGGTGGAGGAGCTGTTCGTCGCGTTGCAGGGGCGAACGAGACTCGACCTGCGGCCCGGCATCGCGCCTTCGCTGCCGTCGATCGAAGTCGACCGGCGCGCGGTGGAGCCGCTGCGGCTGCTCAAGCGCTTCGTCGCGGAGTCCGGCGCCCGGGTGCTGGTCGTCGCGGAGGGCGCGGGACGCAGGGAAACGCTCTCCCAGTTCTTCGCGGAGCACGACTTCCATCCCGCGCTGGTGGACGACTGGACGCGCTTCGCGCAGTCCACCCATCCGGTCGCGATGACCTTCGGCCCCGTGGCCGCCGGCTTCGCGCTGCCCGACGAGCGCATCGCGATCGTGACGGAGGCGGAGCTCTACCCCGGCCAGGTGCGCCAGGCGCGCCGGCGCGATGGCCGCGCGCGGGCGAGCGCCGAAGGCATGGTGCGCGACCTGGCGGAAGTGAAGCCCGGGGACCCGGTGGTGCACAGCCAGCACGGCATCGGACGCTACCTGGGCCTCGTCACCCTCGACCTGGGGGAAGGCGCGATGGAATTCCTGCACCTGGAGTACGAGGGCGGCGACAAGCTCTACGTGCCGGTGTCGCAGCTGCACGCGATCAGCCGCTATACCGGAGCCGCGCCGGAGTCCGCGCCCCTGCACCGCCTGGGCAGCGGCCAGTGGGAGAAGGCCAAGCGCAAGGCGGCGCGCCAGGTGCGCGACACCGCGGCGGAGCTCCTCGACCTCTACGCGCGGCGGCTCGCGCGCAAGGGCTTCGCGTTCCCGCTGAAGCTGCAGGACTACGAGGCCTTCGCCGCCACCTTCCCCTTCGAGGAGACGCCCGACCAGGCCGAGGCGATCCAGGCGGTCATCGTCGACATGACCACCGGGCGCCCCATGGACCGGCTGGTGTGCGGCGACGTGGGGTTCGGCAAGACGGAAGTCGCGATGCGCGCCGCGTTCGTCGCGGTGGCCGCGGGCAAGCAGGTGGCGATCCTGGTGCCCACGACGCTGCTCACCGAGCAGCACTACGAGAACTTCACCGACCGCTTCTCGAGCTTCCCGGTGCGCATCGCGGAGCTCTCGCGCTTCCGCAGCGCCAAGGAAGTCGCCGCCTCGCTCGCCGCGCTCGCCGACGGGCGCATCGACATCGTGATCGGCACCCACAAGCTGCTGCAGAAGGACGTTCACTTCGCCAACCTGGGGCTCGTGATCATCGACGAGGAGCACCGCTTCGGCGTGCGGCAGAAGGAGGAGCTCAAGCGCCTGCGCGCCGAGGTGGACGTGCTGACGCTCACCGCCACGCCCATCCCGCGCACCCTCGCCCTGTCGCTCGAGGGCCTGCGCGACTTCTCGGTCATCGCCACCGCGCCCCAGCGCCGCCTCGCCATCAAGACGTTCGTGAACCGCCTTTCCAACGGCATCGTGCGCGAGGCCGTGCTGCGCGAGTTGAAGCGCGGGGGCCAGGCCTACTACCTCTACAACGAGGTGGAGACGATCGAGAACCGCAGGGCCGAGCTGGAGGCCCTGCTGCCCGAGGCGCGCATCGCCGTGGCCCACGGCCAGATGCGCGAGCGCGAGCTGGAGGCCGTGATGCGCGACTTCTACCACCAGCGCGCCAACGTGCTGCTGTGCTCCACCATCATCGAGACCGGCATCGACATTCCCACGGCCAACACGATCCTCATCCATCGCGCCGACCGCTTCGGCCTGGCCCAGCTGCACCAGCTGCGCGGGCGCGTGGGGCGCTCCCACCACCAGGCCTACGCCTACCTGCTCACGCCGCCCGAGGAGGCGCTCAGCGCGAGCGCCAAGAAGCGCCTCGAGGCGATCCAGATGATGGAAGACCTGGGCGCCGGCTTCTACCTCGCCATGCACGACCTGGAGATCCGCGGCGCGGGCGAGGTGCTGGGCGAGTCGCAATCCGGCGGCATCCACGACGTGGGATTCGCGCTCTACAGCGAGATGCTCGAGCAGGCGGTGAGGTCGCTCAAGAAGGGCCGCGAGCCCGACCTCGCGCGCCCGCTCGACGTCGCCACGGAAGTGAACCTCCACGCTCCGGCGCTGCTGCCCGAGAGCTATTGCGGGGACGTGCACGAGCGCCTGGTGCTCTACAAGCGCCTGGCCAATTGCAGCCTCGAAGAGGAGCTGGAGCGCCTCACGGAGGAGCTGGTCGACCGTTTCGGCCCCCTGCCCGACGCCGCCCGGGTGCTGCTCGAATGCCACAAGCTGCGCATACAGGGCGCCCCGCTCGGCGTGCAGAAGATCGATGCCGCGCCTTCCGGCATCGTGGTGCAGTTCGTGCCCGAGCCCGACGTGGACCCCAAGAAAGTGCTGGCGCTCGTCCAGTCGAGCCGCATCTACCGGCTGCCGGGGCCGGACCGGGTGCGCATCGAGGTAAAGCACGACGACCTGAAGCTGCGGGCCAACGAAGTGCGGCAATTCCTCAGGAAGCTCGCGTGACATGAACCTCGTGATCCAGGGCGAGGACGTCGCCACCGCGGATCTGAAGGCGCTGTGCCGCGAAGCCGGCGGAGCTTCCATCGAGCGCATCTCGGAGACCGGATTCCGCATCGCGCGCGCCGACCCTTCCACCCGCGAGGCGGTGGCCCGGCGCTGCGCGGCGGCGAAGCTCGACTGGGGATTCGTGACGGAGGGCCGCACGCTCGCCGATTTCGCCCTGCTCGCGATGGACATGGACTCGACGCTGATCGGCATCGAGTGCATCGACGAGCTGGCCGATTTCGCCGGGCGCAAGGCCGAGGTCGCGGCCGTGACGGCCGCGGCGATGCGCGGCGAGATCGACTGGCCCGAGAGCCTGCGACGGCGCGTGGCCGCCCTCGCGGGGCTCGAAGAGGCGGTGCTGGAGCGGGTCTATGCGGAGCGCCTGCGGTTCAATCCCGGCGCCGCGCGGCTCATCGGCGCGGCGCGCGCCTGCGGGATGAAGACGCTGCTCGTGTCGGGCGGGTTCACTTACTTCACCGACCGCGTGCGCGAGGCGCTGGGCATCGACCACGCGTATTCGAACGTGCTCCTCGTGGAAGGCGGACAGCTCGCCGGACGGGTCACGGGGCCGCTGGTGGACGCGGCGGGCAAGGCCGCGCACCTGGCGCGCCTGAAACGCGAGATGGGCATCGGGCGCGAGCGCGTCATCGCCTTGGGGGACGGCGCCAACGACTTGCCGATGCTGGCCGAGGCCGGCACGAGCATCGCTTACCACGCCAAGGCGGTGGTCCGGGAAAAGGCGGACTATGCCCTCGACTACGCCGGTTTGGACGGCGTGCTCAACCTATTCCCCGAATCGGGGTCTACATCACCGTCGGGACGAGGCAGCGGGAAGTAGGCGTAGGCCGGCTGGGGCACGCTCGATTGCGAGCGCTCCTCCCAGGTCTCCAGGTCCTGCGGGCGGTCCCACCAGGTGGCGCGGTTCTTCTGCTGCTGCTCGACCACCTGGGGATTCTTCTGGAGGAAGTCGCGGATGAACCGCGTCATTTCGGATTCGTACATGGCCTTCGCACAATCGATTGATTCGCCGGCATTTTATCACCGATAATCCCACGCTGATGCGGCTGAGCTACCCACGCTCGTTCCTCTCCCTGCTGCTGATCGGCTTCTCGATCGTGGCCGCCCCCCTGTTGTTCGCGCTGCTCTCGAACGCCGTCGCCTTCGAGCGCCTGGCGGGCATCTCTGAGCAGGAAGTGCACGCCGCGGTGAAAGTGACCCAGGCGAGCCGCGCGGTGCTCGCCTCGATCACTTCCCTCGAGCGCTCGGCGCGCCAGTACGCGGTCGCGGGCGAGGGCACGTTCCTCGATGCGTACCGCACCGACCGCACGCGCTTCCGGGCGCTCACGCGCGAGCTGGAGGGCATGGCGCTCGACGACGCACAGCGCTCCACGCTGGTCGAGGTGGAGAAGCAGGAGGCCGCCATCAACGCGCTGGTCACGGGCCAGGGTCCGGTGCCCGCGCTCGCCCAGCGCCTGCCCCACGAGTTCGACCTGCTGGTCGAGGGCGGCCAGGCGCTCGTGCAGCTGGGCGACCGCGTGATCGATGCCGGCATCGAGGAGCTGCGCACCCAGGCCGTCCAGTCGCGCAACAGCGTCTTCTGGCTGATGATCGCGCTCATCCCCACCGCAGTGGCACTCATCGCCTCGTTCACGTTCCTGATCTCGCGCCCGATCCGCCAGGTGAGCGCCAGCATCCGCGGCCTGGGCGAGGGACAGTTCTCCAAGCCGATCCACATCGACGGGCCGGGCGACATGGTGCGCCTGGGAGACCAGCTCGACTGGCTGCGCGAGCGCCTGATGACCCTCGAGGCGCAGAAGACGCGCTTCCTGCAGCACATCTCCCACGAGCTCAAGACCCCGCTCACGGCGTTGCGCGAAGGCTCCGACCTCCTGTCCTCGGGCGTGGTGGGCAACCTCAACGCGGAGCAGCGGGAGATCGCGCGCATCCTGCAGGAGAATTCCATCGAGCTGAGGAAGCTGATCGAGGGCCTGCTCAACTACAGCGCCGTGCACGCCCAGGCCTCCTATCTGGACGCCAAGATCGTGCCGCTGCGCGACGTGGTGCGCCGGGTCGTGAACGACCGCAAGCTCGCGATCGTGACCAAGGGCCTGCGCATCGAGCTCAACTGCGAGAACGTGGTGGCGTATTGCGACGAGGAGAAGGTGCGCGTGATCCTCGACAACCTGCTGTCCAACGCGGTCAAGTTCTCGCCCGAGCGCGGGCTCGTCTCCATCAAGCTCTACAAGGAGCGCGCCGACGCGGTGTTCGAGGTCCTCGACGAGGGGCCCGGAATCCCGGCCGCGGAGCGGGAGAAGATCTTCGAGGCCTTCTACCGCGGCACGGAGGTCCCCGTGTCCGCCATCAAGGGCAGCGGGCTGGGCCTGTCGATCGTGAAGGAATACGTGACGCTGCATCGAGGGTCGGTGGAAGTGCTCGAGGGCCCGGGGGCCCACTTCAAGCTGCGCTTCCCGCGCCGCAAGACCGGCGCGGCGGAGGCCGCCGCATGATGCCGCAGGGCACGAAGCGCGACCGGGAAGTGCGGTCCGTGGCAAGCTTCTTGCTCGCTTTCTCCACGCAACGCCGGCGGCTGCGGGAGAGCGCCACGGCGGCGCAAGCCAGCCTGCGCAACGAGCGCCGCGCCCTCGAAGACCTCGAAAAAAGCCTCTCCGAACGACAACCGCAGACTCCCTGATGGCCAAACAAGGAAAAGCTTCCCTCTTGCTGGTGGACGACGACCCGGACCTGCTGCGCCTGCTCGTGATCCGCCTGAAAGCCAACAACTACGCGGTCACCGCCGTCGACAGCGGGCAGCGCGCGCTCGCCTCCATCGCCGCGTCCCGCCCGGACCTCGTGCTCACGGACCTGCGCATGGAAGGCATGGACGGCATGGCCCTCTTCCACGAGATCCAGGCGAGCTACCCGGGATTGCCCGTGATCATCCTCACCGCCCACGGCACGATTCCCGACGCGGTGGCCGCGGTCAAGCGCGGGGTGTTCGGCTACCTCACCAAGCCCTACGATGCGGGCGAATTGATCGGCCAGATCGAGCGCGCGCTCACGCTGCACGGCGGCTCCTCGGCGATGCAGGCCGGGGTGGCGCAGGTGTGGAGGGAGCACATCGTCACGCGCTCTTCGCTGATGGAAGACCTGCTCGCCAAGGCGCAGCGCGTGGCCGCGGGAGATGCGAGCGTGCTGATCCAGGGCGAGAGCGGCAGCGGCAAGGAGCTCCTCGCCCGCGCGATCCACCGCGCGAGCCCGCGCGCGAACGAGCCCTTCATCGCGATCAACTGCGGCGCGATCCCGGAGACGCTCCTCGAGAGCGAGCTCTTCGGCCACACGAAGGGCTCCTTCACCGGCGCCATCGCCGACCAGCGCGGACTCTTCATCGCCGCGGACAAGGGCACGCTCTTCCTGGACGAGATCGGCGACATGCCGCTCCCGCTGCAGGTGAAGCTCCTGCGCGTGATCGAGACGCGCGAGGTGCGCCCGATCGGGGCCACGCGCTCGATCCCGTTCGACGTGCGGATCATCTCCGCCACGCACCGCGACCTCGCGCACGAGAAGGAGGCGGGCACCTTCCGCG
>JAAOZZ010000234.1 GCA_012274175.1 Betaproteobacteria bacterium | reverse complement strand
CTCTGCGCGAAGCCACGCGACGGCCTCGGGCACCGGCGGCGCAGGAAGGGCCAGGTGGCGGCAGCGGCTGCGGATCGTCGCGAGCAGTCGCGAGGGCTGGGCGCTCACCAGCACGATGAGCGTGCCCGGCGGGGGCTCCTCGAGCGTTTTCAGCAACGCGTTTGCCGCGGCCGCCTGCAGCGCCTCGGCCGGATGCAGGAGCAGCACGCGATACCCGGCCCGATGGGTGGTGAGCGAGATGAAATCGGCGATCGCGCGGATCTGGTCGATCTTGATGACCAGGCTCTTCGCCTTCTCCGCCTTGCCCGATTCGGCCTCGGCGCCCTCGCCCTCGTCTTCCGCGGCCTCGGGAACGACCTCGCGGAAGTCGGGATGGTTGCCCTGCCCGAACCAGTGGCACGATGGGCACGCCCCGCAAGCGAAGCCCTCGCGCGGGGACTCGCACAGGATGCTCGCGCCGAGCGCGCGCGCGAACTGCGTCTTGCCGATGCCGGCCGGCCCGTGGACCAGGAGCGCGTGGGGGAGTTGCTCGCGCCGTGCGAGCAGCCCTGCCAGCAACGCACGGTGCCAGGGGAACGGATCGATCACGGAAAGGCGCGCTCGAACGCGCGGGCCAGGCGCTCGCGCACCGGAACGAGCTCGCCGGATGCGTCGATCACGTGGATGCGCCCGGGCTCCACGCGCGCGCGCTCGAGGTAGGCTTCGCGCACGCGGCGGAAGAAGTCCACCTGCTCGCGCTCGAACTGGTCGGGGTCGCGGCCCTGCCCGCGCTGGCGGCCGTGGGCGATCGCGGGATCGAGGTCGAAGAGGAACGTGGCGTCGGGTTGGAGCGCGGGATGCACGAGGCGCTCGAGCGCGCGCACCGCGTCGGGAGCCAGTCCGCGACCGCCGCACTGGTAGGCGTAGGTCGAATCGCTGAACCGGTCGCATACCACCCAGGAGCCGGAAGCGAGCGCGGGCTCGATGCGCTCGGCGATGTGGGCGCTCCTCGCGGCGAACATCGCCAGCGCCTCGGCGATCGGCGGCATCGGGTGATGCAATACCACTTCGCGCAGCCCTTCGCCCGCCGCGGTGCCGCCGGGCTCGCGGGTCGCCGTCGCCTCGTGTCCGCGTGCGCGCACGAGGTCGCACAGGTGCGCCAGGTGGGAGGACTTGCCCGCCCCGTCGATTCCTTCCAGCGTGATGAAGCGTCCGCGCATGGTCACTTTCCGAGCTGGTATCTTGCCACCGCGCGATTGTGCTCCTCGAGGGTGCGGGAGAACTCGTGGGTTCCGTCGCCGCGGGAGACGAAGTAGAGGTATGGGGTGCGCTGCGGCCGCATCGCGGCGCGCAACGCGTCGGCCCCGGGCATCGCGATGGGCGTGGGCGGCAGCCCGTCGCGCGTATAGGTGTTCCACGGCGTATCGGCGGCGAGGTCGCGCTTGCGGATGTTGCCGTCGAAGCGCTCCCCCATGCCGTAGATCACGGTCGGATCCGTCTGCAGCCGCATCCCGATGCGAAGCCGGTTCGCGAACACCGAGGCGATGATCGGGCGTTCGGCCGCAACACCCGTTTCCTTCTCCACGATGGAAGCGAGGATCAGCGCCTCGTAGGGCGACGCGACGGGCGCCGCCGGATCGCGTTCCTCCCAGGCCTGGGCAAGCCGGCGCTTCATCGCCGCGTGGGCATGCCGCAGGATCTCCACGTCGCTTGCCCCGGGCGTGAATCGGTAGGTGTCGGGAAAAAGCCAGCCTTCCACGCTCTGCCCATCGGTGCCCAGGATGGACCGCAGGTCGTCCTCGGTCTTGCCGGCGAGCGTCTGGCGCACCTGTGGATCCTGCGCGAGCTGCGCCAGCCACTGGTGCAGTGTCGTGCCTTCGACGAAGAGGATCTCCACCAGCACCACGTCGCCGCGGGCGAGCTTGTCGAGCAGCTGCGTGGCCGTGATGGCCGTGTCAATCCGGTAGGTGCCCGCCTGGATCGCGGTGGCCTTGCCGAGGAGGCGCCCGAGGATCCAGAAGCTGTGGGAATCGGATACCACGCCGTCGGCGGCGAGCTGGCGCGCCACGGCCTTGAGGCTCGCGCCCGGGCGTACGGTGAACTGGTAAGGCGTGGACGGCAGGTGCACGGGCCGGGCCGCGAAATACGCGAGCCACGCGCCGGCGAGCAGCACCACGGCCGCCGCGAGCAGCAGGGTCTTGCGTACGGCCCGCATCGTCGTCGGCCGGCGCGGCCGCTCAGTGGAAGCGCCGGAACGCGAGCGTTCCGTTGGTGCCGCCGAAGCCGAACGAGTTCGACAGCGCCGCCTCGATCTTCATCTCGCGCGCCGCATTGGGCACGTAGTCGAGGTCGCACGCGGGGTCCGGCGTGAGGAGGTTCATGGTGGGCGGCGACACCTGGTGGTGCAGGGCCAGCACCGTGATCACCGCCTCGACCCCGCCCGCCGCCCCGAGCAGGTGCCCGTGCATGGACTTGGTGGAATTCACGGCGAGCTTGTAGGCGTGGTCGCCGAACGCCGCCTTCATCGCGGCGGTCTCGTTGGCGTCTCCCAGGGGCGTGGAAGTGCCATGGGCGTTCACGTATTGCACCTCGTCGGGGTTCATGGCGCCGTTGCGAAGCGCGGCGAGCATCGCGCGGCGCGGCCCGTCCATGTTGGGCGCGGTGATGTGGTTCGCGTCGGCGCTCATGCCCATGCCCGAGAGCTCGGCGTAGATCCGCGCGCCGCGCCGTTTCGCGTGCTCGAGCTCCTCGAGGATGAGGATGCCCGCGCCCTCGCCCAGCACGAACCCGTCGCGGTCGCGGTCGAAGGGGCGGGACGCGGTGGCCGGATCGTCGTTCCTCTCGGAGAGCGCCTTGCAGGCGCAGAATCCGCCCACGCCCGAGAGGTTCACGCAGGCCTCGGCACCGCCCGCTATCATCACGTCGGCGTCGCCGTACTCGATGATGCGCCCCGCCTCCCCCACGCAGTGGGAGCTCGTGGTGCAAGCCGAGACCATCGACACGTTCGGGCCCTTCGCCTTGAACTGGATCGAGATGAGGCCCGCGACCATGTTGATGATGGTGCCGGGCACGAAGAAGGGCGACAGGCGCCGCGGCCCCTTGGCGATCATCTCGCGGATGTTGTCCTCGATCATCGGCAGCCCGCCGATGCCCGAGCCCACGTTCACGCCCACCCGCTCCGCGTTCGACTCGTCGATCGCGAAACCCGCGTCGTCCAGGGCGAGGCGCGTGGCCGCGAGGCCGTAATGGATGAACGTATCGGAGCGCCGGGTCTCCTTCAGCGGCATCCAGTCGGCGGCGTTGAAGCCCTTCACCTCGGCGGCGATGCGCGTGGGCAGGGCCGCGGCATCGAACCTCGTGATGGGCCCCACGCCGCTCGCGCCCTTCAGCAGGTTGTCCCAGGCCTGCGCCACGCCGATGCCTACCGGCGAGACGATGCCCAGGCCGGTCACGACGACTTTTCGCTTCGACATGGTGGGCGGCGCGGACGCTTCAGCCCGCGCGATTCCGGGATGCGCCGTGGATGGCTACTGCTTGACGTGGCCCTTGACGTAGTCGATGGCCTGCTGGACGTTGGTAATCTTTTCCGCTTCCTCGTCCGGGATCTCGCACTCGAACTCCTCTTCGAGGGCCATCACCAGCTCCACGTTGTCGAGGGAATCCGCCCCGAGGTCCTCCACGAAGGAAGAGTCGTTCTTGATGTCGGCCTCGGCCACGCCGAGCTGCTCGGCAACGATCTTCTTCACCCGGGCTTCAATGTTGTCCATCGACTTCCTCCAAGGTGTTTCTGTGGTTTGAATTGCTTGAGAAAAGCGCGTAATTCTACCATAGCGTGAACGCATTTCCGGCATCCCGGACGCGCTCACTCCATGTGCATTCCGCCGTTCACGTGGATCGTGGCGCCGGTGATGTAGCCGGCCGCCGGGGAGCACAGGAAGAGCACCGCCTGCGCCACGTCCTCCACCCGGCCCAGGCGGCCGAGGGGTACGTTGTCCACCAGCCTCTTCACCTGCTCCTGCGCGAGGGAGCGCGTCATGTCCGTCTCGATGAATCCCGGCGCCACGCAGTTCACCGTGATGTTGCGGCTGCCGACCTCGCGCGCGAGGGACTTCGAGAATCCCACGATGCCCGCCTTGGCGGCGGCGTAGTTGGCCTGCCCCGCGTTCCCGGTGAAGCCGACCACGGATGCGAGGTTCACGATGCGCCCGGACCTCGCCTTCATCATCCCGCGCAGCACCGCGCGCGAGAGCACGAAGACCGACTTCAGGTTGGTCGCCTGGATATCGTCCCACTCCTCGTCCTTCATGCGCGCGAGCAGGTTGTCGCGTGTCACTCCCGCGTTGTTGACGAGAATCGCCGGCGCGCCGAATTCCTGCTGGACTCGTTCCACGAAGGCGGCGCACTGCGCCCCATCGCGCACGTCGAGCACCTTGCCCTCGCCCCGGCCCCCCAGCTCCGCGATCGCCTTCGAGATCCCATCGGCGCCTTTCTCGGAGGTCGAGGTACCGATCACGGTGGCGTTGGCTTTCGCGAGCGCGTGCAGGATGCCCTGCCCGATGCCGCGCGATGCCCCGGTGACTATGGCGACCTGCTCGTTCAACATGGTCCTAGCCTCGCGAAAGGGCGGCATCGAGCGCGCCCGAATCCTGGATGGCGATGCATTCGGCGCCCGCGGCGATGCGCTTGCACAGCCCCGTGAGCACCTTGCCCGGGCCGCATTCCACGATGCGGTCCACGCCCTGCGCGGCGAGGAACTGCACGGTCTCGATCCAGCGCACCGGATGGTCGAGCTGCTCGACGAGCGCCTCCCGGATGCGCGCCGGATCGTCGAAGGCGGCCGCGAAGCGATTGTGCACGACCGGTACGGCGGGCCTGCGCACTTCGATCGACGCGAGCCGCGCGCGCAGCCGCTCGGCCGCCGGCGCCATGAGGCTGCAATGAGAGGGCGCGCTCATCGGCAGCATCACCGCGCGCCTGGCGCCCCGCTCCTTCGCAAGCGCCATGGCCCGCTCCACGGCGCCGCGGTGGCCCGCGATCACCACCTGGCCGGGAGAATTCAGGTTCGCCGGCTCGACCACCTCGCCTTCGGCGGCATCCGCGCACACCGCGCCGAGCATCCCGTCGTCGAGGCCCAGGATGGCGGCGATCCCGCCGGCGCCTTCGGGGACCGCTTCCTGCATCGCCTGCGCGCGCAGGCGCACCAGTGGCAGGGCGTCCTCGAAGCGCATCGCCCCGGCGGCGACGAGCGCCGAGTATTCCCCGAGGCTGTGGCCGGCGAACCACGCGGGCATCGGACCGCCCTTCGCGCGCCACGCTCGCCAGCAGGCCACGCCCGCCACGAGCATGAGGGGCTGCGTGTTCACCGTCTGGTTGAGCGCCTCGGCCGGCCCTTCGCGGGCCATGCCCAGGTAGTCGGTGCCCGTGATGGACCGGGCCTCGCGAAAGGTCTCCTCGACGGCGGCATCGCCGGCGAAGCCATTCATCATCCCGACGGATTGCGATCCCTGCCCCGGAAACACGATGGCGAGCGTCATGGCGGCGTCAATACTTGAGGAGCACGGAGCCCCAGGTGAAGCCGCCGCCCACGCCCTGGAGCAGCACGGTGTGTCCCGGGCGCACCCGCCCGTCGCGCACGGCGACGTCCAGCGCGAGCGGGATGGAGGCCGCCGAGGTGTTCGCGTGGCGATCGACCGTCACGATGCAGCGCGCATCGGAAATGCCGAGCTTCTTCGCCACGTGGGAGATGATGCGCACGTTCGCCTGGTGCGCGATGTAGGCGTCGACGTCCGATACGCCGAGCCCGTTGGCCGCGAGCGCTTCCCGCGCGCTGTCCTCGAGCACCCGCACGGCAAGCTTGAATACGGCTCCGCCGTCCATCTTGAGGGTGGGATCGCCCTGGATCGCGCCTCCGGCCACGTGCCCGGGCGTATTGAGGATGCCCGCGTAGCGGCCGTCCGCGTGCAGATGGCTCGAGAGGATGCCCGGCTGCGGCGACGCCTCGAGCACCACCGCGCCCGCCCCGTCCCCGAAGAGCACGCAGGTGGACCGGTCCTTCCAGTCGAGGATGCGCGAGAAGACCTCCGCGCCCACCACGAGCGCGCAGCGGAACTGGCCCGCGCGGACGAACAGGTCCGCGGTGGCGAGCCCATAGACGAACCCGGCGCACACCGCCTGCACGTCGAACGCCGCCCCCCGCGCAACACCCAGCTTCGCCTGCAGCAGGCAGGCGCTCGAGGGAAAGACCATGTCGGGCGTGGAGGTGGCGACGATGATGAGGTCCACGTCCGCGGACGTACGCCCCGCCGCGGCGAGCGCGGCGCGGCACGCGTGGAGCGCGAGGTCGCTCGTGAATTCCCCGTCGGCCGCGATATGCCGCTGCCGGATGCCGGTGCGCGCCACGATCCATTCGTCGGTGGTGTCGACCAGCGCCTCGAGGTCGCGGTTCGTGAGGCACCGCGCGGGCAGGTAGCTGCCCGTGCCCGTGATGCGCGCGAACGGTGCGCCGGATGGGCCGGCCATCAGGCGGCCTCCACCTTGGGCGCGCCCGGCGCGGCCGCGGGGGCGAGCGCATTCAGCCGCGCGATCTCCTGGCCGATGCGCTCGAGCAGGCCATGGCTCGCCTCGGATGCGGCGCGGGAGAGCGCCGTGGCGAAGGCGAGCCGGTCGGCGGACCCGTGGCTCTTCACGACGATGCCCCGCAGGC
Organism: Betaproteobacteria bacterium; assembly: GCA_012274175.1. Lineage (GTDB taxonomy): Bacteria > Pseudomonadota > Gammaproteobacteria > Burkholderiales > Usitatibacteraceae > Usitatibacter. The sequence goes on along the minus strand of JAAOZZ010000234.1, from coordinate 9,148 downwards.
CCAGGAGTGCGGCGCCGTTGTAGCGGCGGTGGTCCACGCGGCGGCGGAAACGCCGTATCACGGGCCAGGACACGAGCGCGGCCAGGCGCGAGAAGACGCCCCGGGTGTATTCCTCCTTCAGGAAATCTCCCAGCATCTTCGCCAGGCCTTCGGAGGTCTTGAGCGCCACGTTGCCCGCGAAGCCGTCGCACACGACCACGTCCGTGGTGCCCTTGTAGATGTCGTCGCCCTCGACGTTGCCGTGGAAGTTCACCGGGCTGCGGCGAAGGAGCTCGCCCGCCTTCTTCACCACCTCGTTGCCCTTCATCTCCTCGGAGCCGATATTGAGCAATCCCACCGTGGGATTTTCCTTGCCCTCGACGGCCTTCACGAGCGTGGATCCCATGATCGCGAACTGGAGCAGGTGCTCGGGCGTGCAATCGGCGTTGGCGCCCAGGTCCAGGGCGTAGACCTGGCCGGTGCGCGTCGGCAGGACGGCGCAGATCGCGGGGCGGTCGATGCCCGGCAGGGTCTTCAGCACGAACTTGGCGGTGCCCATCAGCGCACCGGTGTTGCCCGCGCTCACGCAGGCGTGGGCGCGGCCCTCCTTCACCAGGTCGATGGCCACGCGCATGGAGGAGTCCTTCTTGGTGCGGATCGCGGTGCGCACGTCCTCGTTCATGCCCACAACCTCGCTCGCGAGTATCACGGTGAGCCGCGCGACATGGGGCGAATGACCGCGCGCGATTTCGCGCTCGAGCGGCTCCTTCAAACCCACGAGCAGCAGCTCGGCATCCGGGTGGGAGGCGAGGAAGTCGAGGCAGGCGGGAACGGTGACCGGAGGTCCGTGGTCTCCGCCCATCGCGTCCACGGCGATGACGGTTTTCACTGCAGCGGCTGCAATGAAGCCCGGGGGCCGAGCGCTCTCAGTCCTTGGTCTGCAGGACTTTCTTGCCGCGGTAATAGCCCGACGGCGAGATGTGGTGGCGAAGGTGGGTCTCGCCCGTGGTGGGCTCGACGGCGACCGGCGGGATTGCGAGGTGATCGTGCGACCGGTGCATGCCGCGCTTCGACGGCGACTTCTTGTTCTGTTGGACGGCCATGGGTCTCTCCTAATGATTCCTGGGTCAATCTTTGCGCTTCAGGCTCGCCAGCGCGGCGAACGGGGATGGGGTCCGCGCCTCCTGCGCGCCCGCTTCCCCCGTCAACTCCTGTCCCGGCTTGCGTGGCACCATGGGAAGGGACAGGAGGACCGCGTCTTCCACCAGGTCGCGGATGTCGAGCGTGTCGCCGGCGACGATGTAATCTTCCGCATCGCCTTCCTCCTCTATCGCGGGCAGCTCGGACTCGGTGGCGACGAGGACGAGCCGGTCGGCGATGGAAACCTCGTGCCGGAATGTTTCGAGGGTGGTCTGGCACGTGAGAAAAACGAAGCCTTCAATTATACACGACAGGACCTTGAGACGCGGCCGGTCCAGGCGGGCCGAGATGCGGTAGCGCAGCTCCCCTTCGCCGCTGGCCAGGGATTCTGCGAGGCGTTCGAGCTCGCCGGGCCTGAAGGATCCCTCGAAGGCCGCGGGCTTCTCGGACAGCCTGTCGGTGTGGATCAAATGGGTGTCGCTCATGGAACCTTATAGTAGACTTTACTTTAATTAAATTCAATAACGATTTGTTTTGACTAACTTTACATTGATACTTGCCTCCGGCTCCCCGTACCGCCGGGAGCTCCTGCAACGGCTCGGGCTGCCGTTCGAATGCTGGCCTCCGGAGGTGGACGAGCGTGCCCTGCCGTTGGAAGTGCCGGCCGACACGGCCCTGCGCCTGGCCCGGATCAAGGCCGAGGCCGGTGCCCGGCGCTTTCCGGAAGCATGGATTATCGGCTCCGACCAGGTGGCCGAGCTCGATGGAGAGCCGATCGGGAAGCCGGGCAGTCTCGGTGATGCTCGCCGCCAGCTCCGCCGGCAGAGCGGGCGCACCGTTCGCTTCCACACCGGGCTTTGCCTGTGGAACGGTCGCGGCGCGCGCCACCAGGATCGCCTCGTCACGACCGAGGTCGCGTTCCGCAGCCTCGGGGATGCGGAAATCGAGCGCTACCTCGCGCGGGAAGCCGCGCTCGATTGCGCCGGCAGCGCGAAGAGCGAGGGGCTGGGCATCGCACTGCTCGAGCGCATGGGCGGCGACGATCCCACCGCCCTCGTGGGACTGCCGCTGATGGCCCTTTCGTCGATGTTGCGCGCCGAAGGATTCGAGGTTCCCTGATGCCCTCCGGCCGCCTCTACCTCGTGCCTTCCTGGATCTCGGAAGGCGCCCCGGTCGCGCACGCGCTGCCGGCTTCCGTGCTGGAGCGCATACGGGCGCTCGATGCGTTCGTGGTGGAAGATGCCCGCTCGGCGCGGCGCTTCCTTGCCGCATGCGGGCATCCGAAGCCCCTGCGCGAGATCGATTTCGCGGAGCTGAACGAACATACGCCGGCTGGCGTGGTACCGGGGCTGCTCGCGCCCGCGCTCGGGGGCCGCGACCTGGGGCTCCTTTCGGAAGCGGGACTGCCGGCCGTGGCGGACCCCGGGGGCGCGCTCGTGGCCGCGGCCCACGCGCGCGGCGTGGCGGTCGTGCCGCTCGTGGGACCTTCGTCCATCATGCTGGCGCTGATGGCGAGCGGCCTGGAGGGCCAGCGCTTCCGCTTCCTGGGTTACCTGCCGGCCGACTCGGCTTCGCGCCGCGTGGCGATTGCGACAGTCGAGCTGGTGTCCGCACGTCATGGCGAGACCCAGATCTTCATCGAGACCCCGTACCGCAACGACGTCCTGCTGGCCGACCTGCTCGCCGCGTGCCGTCCCGCCACGCGCCTCGCGGTGGCCGCCGAGCTCACGGCGCCTGGAGAGTGGATCCGCATGGACCGCGTCGAGGGCTGGAAGGCGCGGCCCTCGGCCGCCATCGGCAAGCGTCCCGCCATCTTCCTGCTGCAGGCCTGAATCCGCGGACGGCCGGACAGCGGCCGCCCCGGCACGCCTTCAACCCAGCTTCTCGGCCGCCGTCTGGAGGTAGGGGTTATTGCGGCGAAGCAGCGGATAGATCGCCTCGGCGCGCACCGGGGGCGAGAAAAGGAATCCCTGGCCGATGCGGCAGCCCTTCGAGCGCAGGAGTGCCAGCTGCCCCGCGGTCTCCACGCCCTCGGCGATGGTTTCCAGGTCGAGGCTTCGCGCCATGTTGATGATCGCCACCACGATCGCGGTGTCGTTCGGGTCGACGGTGATGTCCCGGATGAAGGATTGGTCGATCTTGAGCTTCTGGATCGGCAGGCGCTTCAGGTACGACAGGCTGGAGTACCCGGTCCCGAAATCGTCGATGGCGAGGTGCACGCCCATCTCGGAGAGGCGATTGAGCAGCATGATCATGCCGTCGGTCTGGCGCATCACCTGGCTCTCGGTGATCTCCAGCTCGAGGCATGCAGGATCGAGCCCCGTGTCCGCGAGCACGCGCGTCACCATGTCGAGGAATGCGCGGTCGCCGAACTGGCGCGCCGACAGGTTGATCGCCATCCGGCGGCGCGGCAGGCCCATGCCTTCCCATTCCTTCGCCTGGCGGCAGCCTTCGCGCAGCACCCATTCGCCGATCTCGTTGATGAGGCCCGTTTCCTCGGCGAGCGGGATGAAGTCCCCGGGCATCACGGTACCGCTGTCCTCGGTCTTCCAGCGCACCAGCGCCTCCACGGCGATGATCTCGCCCGTCTCGAGGTTGATCTGCGGCTGGTAGTGCAGCACGAAGTCCTTCTGCATCACCGCGCGGCGCAGCGCGCTCTCGAGGGTCATGCGGCGCTTCACCGCGATGTTCATCTGCGAGGTGAAGTACTGGTAGGTGTTCTTGCCCAGGCCCTTGCCGTGGAACATCGCCGTGTCAGCGTTCTTCATGAGCGTCTGGGCGTCCCGGCCGTCCTCGGGGTACAGGGCGATGCCCACCGAGCCGCTCACGTGCTGCTCGGTCCCGCCCATCTGGAACGGCTGGCGCAGCGAATTGAGGATCTTCTGCGCGACCACCGAGGCTCCGCGGTTGTCGTCCAGGTTGTCGAGCAGCACGATGAACTCGTCGCCGCCCTGGCGCGCGATGGTGTCCTCGATGCGCACGCATTCGGACAGCCGGCGCGAGACGTGGCGCAGCAGCTCGTCTCCCACGTCGTGGCCGAGGGTGTCGTTGATGTTTTTGAAGTTGTCCAGGTCGATGAAGAGCACGGCCACCTTGCGCCCGGCGCGCTCGGCGCGGGCGATGGAGCGCGCGAGGCGGTCCTGGAGGAGCGACCGGTTCGGGAGTCCCGTGAGGTTGTCGTGGTAGGCGAGGTGCTGGATGCGCTGCTGGATCACCTTGCGGTCGGTCACGTCGCGGGAGTTGAAGACGACGCCGCGGATGTGGGGGTTGGCGAGGCAATTGGTGCCGAGGGCCTCGAAGGTGCGCCAGGCGCCATCGCGGTGCCGGAACCTGAGCTCGAGGGGCTCGCTCGACTGACGCGTCTCCACGATGCGCCCGAAGGCCACGCGCACCACGCCCAGGTCGTCCCGGTGGATCAGCTCGAACACGTTCTTGCCGATGGTATCGGCGGGGTCGTAGCCCAGGAGGTTGCGCAGGGCCCCACTCTGGTAGAGGAGCGTGCCGTCCCCGTCGATCACGGAGATGAGGTCGAGCGAGCTCTCGGTGAGCACCCGGAAGCGCGCCTCGCTCGCCTCGAGCGCCTGCTCCGTCTCCTTGTAGCGCGTGACGTCGGTCACGACCCCGATCAGCCCCGCCACCTCGCCCCGGCGATCGACGAAGCTCACCTTGTTGTAGAGCATCTGCCGCTTCTCGCCCGAGGCGGTCGGCATGAGCACCTCGTAGGTGGCCGACGAGGGCCGCTCGATGAGCGCCCGGTCGCGCTCGTGGTGCTGCGCGGCGATGCCCGCGTCGTACATGTCGAAGACGGTCTTGCCCAGCCAGTTCACGCCGCCGCCGAACAGCTCGCCCCACGCGCGGTTGTGGACCTGGTAGCGGCCCTCGCGATCCTTGAAGTAGACCGGGCTGGGAATCGCGTCGATCAGCGCGCGCGTGAAGTGCAGGTGGCTTTCCAGCTCGCTCGCCGCGCGCCGCGCCTCGGTCACGTCCACGCAGGCCACGAGCATGCCGGAGGGTCGGTCGTCCTCGTCGCGCAGCGGCGCCATGGCGCCGCGGATGGCGATGGGGGCGCCGTCGGCCCGCACGCCCTCGAACTGGACGGCGTCGAGCACCTCGCCCGCCATCGCCCGCCCCTGCATCGCGCGGGCTTCCTCCCGCCGCGATTCGGGGACGAAGGGCACGGGCTTGCCGATCGCCTGCTCGCGCGTATAGCCGAAGATGCGCTCCGCCGCGGGGTTCCAGAAGTTCACCACGCCTTCCTCGTCGGTGGTGTAGATCGCCACCGGCGCGTTTTCCACGATCGCGGTGAGGAAGGCATTGAGCTTGCCGAGCGAGCGGTCCTTGCCGCGCTGCTCGGTGAGGTCGATGTAAGCGCCGATCACGAAGCGGGCCTCGCCCGATGGATCGCGCAGGACCGCGGTGCTGCGGCGCACCCAGACTTCGGAGCCGTCCCGGCGCAGGTAGCGCTTGTCCACCGTTCCCGGCGGCTCGCGCCCGGCCCGGATGAGGCGCAGGTGTTCCTCGTCGCGGGCGAGGTCCTCGGGGTGGGTGATGGCGCGGAACGAACGGCCCTCAAGGTCCTCGCGCCCGCAGCCGATCATCGCGCAGAAGGCGCGGTTCACCTGCCGGAAGACGCCTTCGGGCGTCACGATCGCGAGGCCCACCGCCGAGCGGTCGAAGGCCTCGTGCACGAGCCCGATGTCGATCCGCGGATCGCCGTCGACTGCGTTCATGGGGATCCTAGCGCAGCTCGAGGGGCGCGCTGGCGGATTGCGCCGCCGCGCGCCCGAACGCCGTGCCGAAGCTCGTGCCCAGGCGCCGCGACAGCGTCTCGAAGACGTTGTCCTCGGGCGTGAAGTCGACCACCTTCTTCGCCTTGATCACGTCGCGCGCCACGGATTCGAGGCTGCCGAAACCGTCGGCGAGCCCGAGCTCCACGCTCTTCTCGCCGCTCCACACGAGTCCCGAGAAGATCTCCGGGGATTCCTTCAGGCGCGCGCCCCGGCCCTGGCGCACGACCTTGATGAACTGCTGGTGGATCTCGTCGAGCATCTTCTGCGCGTACTCCCGCTGCGCGGGGTTTTCCGGGGCGAAGGGATCGAGGAAATCCTTGTTCTCCCCCGCGGTGTACGCGCGCCGCTCGATGCCCAGCTTCTCCATGGCGCCCGTGAACCCGAAGCTTCCCATGATCACGCCGATGGAACCCACCAGGCTCGCCTTGTCGACGTAGATGCGATCGGCGCCCGCGGCGACGTAATAGCCCCCGGAGGCGCACAGGTCCTGCACCACGACATAGAGGGGAATCTTCGGATACTTGGCGCGCAGCCGGCGCATCTCGTCGTTGATCTGGCCGGCCTGCACGGGACTTCCGCCGGGGCTGTTGATGCGCAGCACCACCCCCACCGTGCCCGGATCCTGGAACGCCCGGTCGAGCGCCTTGATCATGCGCTCGGCCGAAGCCTTGCCCTCGGGCGCGATGATGCCTTCGAGGTCCACGAGCGCAGTGTGCCTTCCGCCCGCGACCACGGCATCGCGGTCGGTGCGGCCGATCCAGCCCAGCCACGCCGAGAGGATGAGGAATGCGAGGATGAACCACAGCAGCTTGAACAGCACGCCCCACTGGCGGGCGCGCCGCTGCTCTTCGATGGCCTTGAGCGCCACGCGCTCGAGGACCGAGCGCTCCCACGCGGGCGGGGCGGCATCACTCATGGCTTGGCGGCCGGCCTGGCCGGTGAGGGGGCATCGTTCAAGAGGAGGACCTGGCCGTTTCGTTCCCTGGTTTGGAGCGGCTCGAGGCATGCGCCGCGACACGGCCCCGCGACGCAAAACCCCGTTCCCGGGTCGAATAGCGCCCCGTGCGTGGAGCACACCAAGTATAGACCAGTCGTCTCGAAAAACTCGCCGGGTTCCCAGTCGAGCTCGGTGCCCAGGTGGGGGCAGCGGTTCACGTAGGCGCGCACCGTGCCGCGGTAGCGCACCGCGAAGCCTTTCTCGGCGCCGTCCAGCGCTCGCAGCTCGAAGCGCACGCCCGACGCTCCATCTACCAGCGTGCCCGAGGCGCAGATCACGCGCTCGTCGCCAGCCATCGGCGCAACTCCTCGACGCTGCCGCACCGCGCGACGGCGGGACGGGTGGACAGCAGATTCTCGGGATGGGCCCCGTAGGAAACGGACACCGCGTCGATGCCGGCGTTGGCGGCGAGCTCGAGGTCGTGGGTCGTGTCGCCCACCATCAGCGCGCGGCGCGGATCCACGCCGGTGATGTCGAGCAGTACGAGCAGCATGTCGGGATGGGGCTTGGCGAATCCCTCGTCGGCGCAGCGCGTGGCCTCGAACCACGCCCGCAGCCCCGTGGCGTCGAGCGCGCGGTCCAGGCCGCGCCGGGCCTTGCCGGTGGCCACCGCGAGCCGCCTGCCGCGGCCGTGGAGCTCGGCGAGCATCTCGCGGACTCCTCCGTAGAGCGGAGCCTCGTGCTCGCGCGCGAGGAAATGATGGCGGTAGCGTTCCGCGAGCCGCCCTCGGCCCTCGGCGTCCAGGCCGGGCGCCACGCGATCGAAGGTGTCGGCCATGTTGAGCCCGATCACGTAGAGCGCATCGGCCTCGGAAGGCACGGGAGCGCCCACGTCGCGGCACGCGCCCTGCAGGCACGCGGCGATGAGCCTCGTGGAGTCCATCAGGGTGCCGTCCCAATCGAAGACGACGAGGTCGTATGCGCTCACGGCGCGGCCTGGTCCAGGTGCCGGTCGCGGAACCGCGCCAGCTCCGCCGGCAGCGGAGCCTCGATGCGCAGTGCCTCGCCCGTGAGCGGATGGGTGAAGGCGAGCGAGGCGGCGTGCAGGAACATCCGCTTGAGCCCGTTCTTGCGCAACGCGTGATTCAATTCGTAGTCCCCATACTTGTCGTCGCCCAGCACCGGATGCCCCAGATGGGCCAGGTGCACGCGGATCTGGTGGGTGCGCCCGGTGACGAGCTCGGCCTCGAGCAGGCTCGCGTCGCTGCCCCGGGAGATCCGGCGGAAAATCGTCTCCGCTTCCTGGCCCCCTTCGGCCACCGAGACGCGCTTCTCTCCTTCGCGGTTCACGTGCTTCGCGAGCGCGGCGCGCACGCGCTGGCGCTCGTTGCGGAAGCGCCCCGCCACCGCCACCAGGTAGCGCTTGTCCATGGTGCGCGTGCGCATCATCTCGTGCAGCGCGGTGAGGGCGCTGCGCTTCTTGGCCAGCAGGAGCACGCCCGAGGTCTCGCGGTCCAGGCGGTGGGCGAGCTCGAGGAAGCGCGCCTCCGGGCGCATGGAGCGCAGCGACTCGATCACGCCGTGGGCCACGCCGCTTCCGCCGTGCACCGCGATCCCCGCGGGCTTGTCGATGGCGAGGATCGCTTCGTCCTCGTAGAGGATCGGCAGCTTGTAGTGGGGCGCCGGGACGGCCTCGTCGCGCGCGGCCACGCGCACCGGCGGCACGCGGATGCGGTCGCCGGCGGCCACGCGATCGGACGCGGCCACCCGCTTGCTGTTGATGCGCACCTCGCCGCTGCGCAGGATCCGGTAGATGCGGCTCTTGGGCACGCCCTTCAGGCGGGCGAGCAGGTAGTTGTCGATGCGCTGCCCGGCCTCGTCCTCCGAGACGTCGATCCAGCTCACCGCGGCCGGCCCCGGCGGAATCGATGCTTTGCCTTCGGTCGGCATGCTGCGTATACTATATGTGGTTGATTTCAAGGAAATCGACCCGTCCATATGGACGAGCCGGACGCCGCGAAAGGGCGTCCAAGCAGGCAAACGTCGCTCGCCTGCGAGAACAAGCAGCGATGGTAAACGAATCACACGCGCTCGGCGCACCACGAATTCCAGCCTCTGCCGGCTCCCTGAGCCCGCGAGAGGCCAGACGAAGAAAACCAGAAATCGCTCCTCTTCCGCTCACTGAACCAGTGAAGCAAACCAGAACCGACTTCTGAAGTAACTCGTCGATCCGGGTCCCGGACGAACGGGCCCTCTTCCGTGTATACCGAGCGCGGGAGAAAGTAACGATGAAGCGCATGCT
>JAAOZZ010000021.1 GCA_012274175.1 Betaproteobacteria bacterium | reverse complement strand
TTGGCCATGGCGGACGCCTTGCGAAATGGGCGGGGGGAGCGGCGACTATAAATCAAATTTCCGGTAAGCTCTCGCGCCGATGAAGCCCGCGCGACCCCGCATCCGAGCCAAGCTTTTCCCCACGCCCGAAGACGCCGAGAACGCCTTCTACGACGCGTTCGAGCGCGGCGACGTCGCGGCGATGATGGCGGTGTGGGCCGAGAGCGACGACGTGGTGTGCGTGCATCCCCAGGGCCCGCGGCTGGTGGGCTTCGAGGCGGTGCGGGAGAGCTGGGCGCAGATCTTCTCCGGCGCATCCCAGGTGCGCATTCGCGCGGCGGAAGCGCACCGGTTCGACGGCCAGACCGTCGCGGTGCATTCCGTGGTCGAGATCATGAGCGCGCCCGGGGAGAAGGGTTCGCCCGGCGAGAGAGGACCGACGGGCTCGGTGTACGCGACCAACGTGTACGAGCTCACCGAAGGCGGCTGGCGCATGGTGGGGCACCACGCATCGCCCATGGCCGAGATTCCCGCCGCCGAGGATGCCGGTCCGCCCGCCCATACGCTGCATTGATGTGACCTCCCGCTTCGCGGCGCCGCTCTTCTTCGCGCTGGCGCTCGCCGCGCAGGCGGCGGACATGGGCAAGGAGGTGCGGGTGGCGTACCCGAGCGCCGAGAGCAAGCTCGACCCCCAGGCCGAATCCGACGAGGCCTCGGGCGGCATCTCCGACAACATCTTCGATTCCCTCCTCGAGTACGACTACCTCGCGCGCCCGGCGCGGCTCAAGGCCCGCGCCGCGACCACCCTTCCCGAGATCAACGCGGACGGCACCGTCTACACGCTGCACGTGAAGCCGGGCATCTACTTCACCCCGGACCCGGCGTTCGGCGGGCGCAGGCGCGAGCTGGTGGCGCAGGACTACGTCTACTCCATCGAGCGGCTGCTCGACCCGAAGCTTCGCAGCCAGTGGCTCTTCCTCGTGGAAGGCAAGATCCGCGGCGCCGGCGAAGCGCAGGCGCTCGCCAGGCAGGCCGGGCATTTCGACTACGACCGGCCGATCCCGGGCCTGCGCGCCCTCGATCGCTATACGCTGCGCATCGAGCTCACCACGACGGATTTCACCTTCGGCTACATGCTCGCGATGCCGGCCACCGCCGCTCTCGCGCGCGAGGTGGTGGAACGCTACGGCGACGATATCGCGGCCCATCCCGTGGGCACCGGGCCGTACCGCCTCGTGCAATGGGTGCGCGGCTCGCGCCTCGTGCTCGAGGCCAATCCCGGCTACCGCGACGAGCGCTTCGAGAGCGTGGGCGCCGACGACCCGCGCTCCCGGGAGATCATGTCCCACCTCGCCGGCAAGCGCCTTCCCATCGTGGGCCGCATCGAGGTGTACATCGTCGACGAGGCGCAGCCCCGCTGGCTCGCCTTCCTCTCGGGCGAGTACGAGTACCTGCGCCCGCTCCCGGAGGAGTTCGCCGACCTTGCGATGCCCGGCGGCAGGCTCGCGCCCAACCTCGCGCGCCAGGGCATCCGCGCGACGCCCGACGAGGTCGCCTACACCACCTACACCACGTTCAACATGAGTCCCGCCATCGACGGCAAGCGCAACGACGTGGGCGGCTACACGCCCGAGCGCATCGCGCTGCGCCGCGCGATCGTGCAGGGCTTCCGGATCGACGACGAGATCGCGATCCTCGACAAGCACCAGTCCACGCGCGCGCAGTCGCCGCTCCCGCCGGGCGTCACCGGCTACGACCCGCGCTTCGCGAGTCCCACGCTCGGGTACGACCCCGCCAGGGCGAAGGCGCTGCTCGACATGTTCGGCTTCGTCGATCGCGACGGCGACGGCTACCGCGAGAATCCCGACGGCTCCCCGCTCTCCTTCGACCACGCCTCGGTGCCCACGCAGCGGGAGCGCCAGCGAAACGAGCTCTGGAAGACGTCCATGGACGACATCGGCATCCGCGTGACCTTCCACAAGGTGGAGAAGCTGCCGGAGCTGCGCAAGCAGGCGCAGCTGGGCAAGGTGCAGTCGTTCAGCTACGGCTGGATCGCCGACTATCCCGACGGCGAGGACTTCCTGCAGCTCTTCTGGGGCGGCTCCATCGGCCAGGCCAACTACGCGATGTTCGACCTGCCGGAGTACAACGACCTCTACGAGCGCGCGAAGAAGCTGCCCGAAGGCGCGGAGCGCAACGCCTTGTACGAGCGCATGGTGAAGCTGGTCCTCGTGTACGCGCCGTGGATGGTGGAGACGTACAAGGCGCAGACCGTGCTCATGCAGCCGTGGCTGCTCAACTACAAGAAGCATCCGTTCGCGATCGAGCCGTGGAAATACCTCGACATCGACACGGCGCGGCGCGCGCGCCGTTAGGCGCTACCATCTCGCCATGGCCACCCTGCCCGCCCCTGCCCGGCAAAGCGCGATCGGCACGCTCGTCGTCGTGGCGCTGGTGCTCGCCCTCGCCTGGCAGCTCGCCTGGTGGACATGGGCCTTCGTGGCACCCGCGCCCGTCGCGGCGGCGAGCGCGGCCGGCGGGGAGGTGGACCTCGCGGCGGTGGCGCGAATGTTCGGCGCCCAGGCGCCCGAGGCCGCCACGGGTACCGCTTCCGCCCAGGGGCTGCGGCTGAAGGGCGTGGTCGCGCCCACCCCCGGCGTGGCCGCCTCCGCCATCTTCTCGACCGGAACCGGCCGGGACCTCTCCGTCTTCGTCGAGGGCGAGGTGCAGCCCGGGCTCACGCTCGCCGAAGTGCACCCCGACCACGTGATCGTCGCGCGCGCCGGCGTGCGCAGCCGCATCGACCTCGAAGCGCCCCACGCCACGGCGCGCGCCGTGCAGGCCTCGCGCGCGGTGGGCTTCCGCCTCGACGTGGCGCGGCCCGCGGCCAACCGCTACAGCCTTTCGCGCAAGCAGCTCGACGAAGCGCTGCGGGATCCGAACCAGCTGAATTACCTGGGCCAGATCGGCATCCCTCCCGGCGGCGGGGTGAAGATGGAGGCCGCGCCGGCGGGCAGCCTCGCCGCGCGCCTCGGGCTGCAGACCGGGGACGTGATCCGCAAGGTCAACGGCCAGACGGTCGCCTCGCCGGGGGACCTCGCGCGCCTCTACCAACAGTTCGCCACGCTCACCCAGATCCAGGCCGAAGTGCAGCGCGGGGGCACGACCGTCCAGCTCACCTACCAGATCCGTTGATCGGCGAAGCCCGGCAAAAAGGCGCCTTGCCCGCGCCCTTCCTGGTGTACACTGGTGCGCTGAAAATACGTGACAAATCAACGCAAAAGCTACAAATCGTGACGAGATTTCTCACTTCCCTCACGGCCGGCCTGCTGGGGCTGCTGTTGCTCGCCTCCGGGCCCGGCGCCCTGGCCGCCCCGAGCGCACCCGACGAGGAAAAGATCACCGTCAACTTCGTGAACGCCGACATCCAGTCGGTGATCAAGACGGTGGGCCAGCACACGGGAAAGAACTTCATCCTCGACCCGCGCGTGACCGGCAACGTGAACATCGTCTCCGACAAGCCCGTGTCGAAGGAGATGCTCTACCAGATCCTGCTCTCGACGCTGCGCGTGCAGGGCTACGCCGCGGTGGAGGGCGACGGCTTCGTGAAGATCGTGCCCGAAGCCGAGGCCAAGACCAACGCCAATCCCATGGGAGAGCAGGCGGCGCGCGTGAGGGGCGATCGCGTCGTCACCCAGGTCTTCACGCTGCAGAACGAGAACGCGATCCAGCTGGTGCCCGTGCTGCGGCCCCTGGTGACCGCCAACAACTTCATCGCCGCCTATCCGAACAGCAACGCAATCGTCATCACCGATTACGCGGAGAACGTGCGGCGCATCCAGCGCATCATCCAGTCGATCGACCGGCCGCCGGGCTCGGAAGTGCAGATCATCCCGCTGCAGAACGCCTCGGCGATCGACATCGCGGAGATGCTGCATCGCGTGGTCCCCGAGACGGTGGTGGCCCCCAACGCGCCGGGCGCCACGCCCAAGGCGGCGATCGCGGTGGACACGCGCACCAACAGCCTCGTGGTGCGCGCCGACAACACCGGCGTCATGCAGCGCATCAAGACCCTCGCCCTGGGCCTGGACATGCCGAGCGCGGGCAACGGCAACATCTACACCGTCTTCCTGCGCAACGCCGAGGCCACGCGCATCGCCGAGACGCTGCGGGGGCTGCTCACGGGCGCGGAATCGTCGCGCATGACCCCGACCTCCGCCACGCCCGCCGGCGGCACCTCGACCCAGGGCGCGTCCACCGGCGGCCAGGGCGCGGCGGCAAGCGTGCCCAGCTCCGTGATCCAGGCCTACCCGCCCACCAACTCGATCATCATCAGCGCCTCGGAGCCGGTGTACCGCAACCTGCGCACCGTGATCGACGCGCTCGACCAGCGCCGCTCCCAGGTCTACATCGAGGCGTTGATCGTGGAGGTCTCCGAGGGAAGGGCGGCCGAGTTCGGCGTGCAGTGGAATGGCGCGCGCAACATCGGCAACGGGCAGACCGCCTTCGGCGGCACGAATTTCAACACCACCGTGGGCAGCAACATCCTGGGCGCGGCGATCGATCCCACCACCCTCGCCCCGGGGCTCAACCTCGGCATCATCAACGGCACCATCACGATCCCCGGGACCAATACCCAGATCGCGAACCTGCAGTTGCTCGCCCGCGCGCTCGAGGGCGACTCCAGTGCCAACGTGCTGTCCACGCCCAACGTGCTCACGCTGGACAACGAGGAGGCGAAGATCGTCGTGGGCCAGAACGTCCCGTTCATCACCGGCACCTACACGCCCACCGCCGGCAGCGCCACGAACCCGTTCCAGACCATCGAGAGGAAGGACATCGGCCTCACGCTGCGCGTGACACCCCAGGTGTCCGAGGCGGGCGCGGTGAAGCTCAAGATCTTCCAGGAGGTCTCGAGCGTGACCCAGGACAAGTCCCTCGTGCAGTCCGCCGACATCATCACCAACAAGCGCTCGCTCGAGTCCACGGTGCTGGTGGACGACGGCCAGATCGTGGTGCTGGGCGGCCTCATCCAGGACGACCATTCCGCCACCATCGACAAGGTGCCGCTGCTGGGCGACATCCCCTGGCTGGGCTCGCTCTTCAAGTACACCTCGCGCAACCACAAGCGCACGAACCTCATGATCTTCCTGCGCCCCGTGGTGCTGAAGGACGCCCACGGAGCGGCCACGCTCACCGCCGACCGCTACGAGTACATCCGCAACCTCCAGGGCGAGATCAAGGAGCCCACGGACGGGTTGCTGCCGCAGAGCCGCGCCACGCAGCTGCCGCCGCTCGACCAGGCGCGCGACCAGCCCCTCGGGCAGACGGCGAAATGAAGCGCACCGATCCCCGATGACCGCTCCCCTCGAACGCACCGTGAATCCCCAGGACCTCGACCTGCAGACGGTACGCCTGCTGCCCTACCCGTTCGCGAAATCGAAGGGCGTGCTCGCCGCGCGCATCACGGGCGGAGCCCTCGAGGTGTGGATCCGTCCCTATCCCCAGGCATCCACGCTCGCCGAGGTGCGCCGCATGGCGGGCAAGCCGCTCAAGGAAGTGCTGCTCACGCCGGAGGAATTCGAGCATTGCCTGGCGCTCGCCTACACTCGCGAGCCGTCCGCGGCGGAGACGATCGTCGACGACATCGGCGAGTCGGTGGACCTGGCCAAGCTCACCGAGCAACTGCCGGAAGTCGCCGACCTCCTCGAGACCGAGAACGACGCGCCGATCATCCGCCTCATCAACGCGCTGCTCACCCAGGCGGTGCGCGAGGGCGCCTCCGACGTGCACCTCGAGATCTTCGAGTCGCGGGCACTCGTGCGCTTCCGGGTCGACGGGGCGCTGCGCGACGTGGTCGAGCCGCGCCGGGGCCTGCATCCCGCGATGGTCTCGCGCATCAAGGTGATGGCCTCCCTCGACATCGCGGAGAAGCGCCTGCCGCAGGACGGGCGCATCGCGCTCCGGATCGCGGGGCGCGCGATCGACGTTCGCGTGTCCACAATCCCCACGGCGAACGGCGAGCGCGTGGTGCTGCGCCTGCTGGACAAGCAGGCGAGCCGGCTCACGCTGGACGCGCTTGGCATGGCGCCGTCCACGCGCGACCAGGTGGACCAGCTGATCCAGGCTCCCCACGGGATCCTGCTGGTGACGGGGCCCACGGGCTCGGGCAAGACCACCACGCTCTACTCGTGCCTTTCGCGCCTGGATCGCAAGACGCGCAACATCCTCACGGTCGAGGACCCGGTCGAATACGAGCTGGACGGCGTGGGCCAGACCCAGGTCAACCCGCGCATCGAGATGACCTTCGCGCGGGCGCTGCGCGCCATCCTGCGCCAGGACCCGGACGTGGTGATGATTGGCGAGATCCGCGACCTGGAGACGGCGCAGATCGCGGTGCAGGCTTCCCTCACCGGCCACCTCGTGCTCGCGACCCTGCATACCAACGACGCGCCCGGCGCCGTCACGCGCCTGATCGACATGGGCATCGAGCCCTACCTGCTCGCCTCGACCCTGAACGGCGTGCTCGCCCAGCGCCTCGTGCGCAGGCTCTGCGCCGCGTGCCGCTCGCCCTACGAGCCCGACGCCGCCGAGCGCTCCGTCTTCGGCGGTTCCTGTCCCGAGCGGCTGTACAAGGCGGTGGGCTGCGGCGCGTGCAATTTCTCCGGCTACAAGGGCCGCACGGGCATCTACGAGCTGCTCACGGCCGACGACGACCTGCGCCGCCTCGTGCACGACACCGCGTCGGAAGCGAAGCTGCGCGAATACGCTGTCCGCCACGGCATGGTGCGCCTGCGGGAAGACGGCCTGCGCTGGGTGCGCGACGGCGCCACCTCGCTCGACGAGGTGCTGAGAGTGACCCGAACGTGACCTCCCCCTCGCTCGGGAACGGGCCGGGAAGAGGGAACGTGATCTCCCTCTCCCTTGGGAGAGGGCCGGGGAGAGGGTAAGTGCCGGGATTCAGATACCAGGCCTACAACGTCGAGGGGAAGCTCCACAAGGGCGTGCTCGAGGCCGACAGCGCCCGCCAGGCGCGCTCCCAGCTGCGCGACCAGGGCCTCACGCCATACCGCGTCGAGGTCATCGCGGCCAACGACCCGGCGGGCGGGGCGCGCTTCCGGCGCGCGGGACTTTCCACCGCGCAGCTGAACCAGCTCACGCGCGGGCTCGCCTCGCTCCTCGAAGCAGGGCTCACCGTGGAGCAGGCGTTCAACGCGCTGATCGAGCAGGCGGAGGTCGAACGGGTGCGCCAGGTGCTGGCGGCGCTGCGCGGCGAGGTACTCGCCGGCAACAGCGTGGCCAAGGCGCTCTCGGCATTCCCGGGGATCTTCTCCGAGCTCTACCGCACGCTCGTGGCCGCGGGAGAATCCTCTGGCCAGCTGCCGCGCGTGCTCACGCGGCTCGCCGACTACCTCGAGGACCGCCAGCAGATGCGCGCTCGCCTGGCGCTCGCCCTCATCTATCCCGCGATCGTCTTCACCGTGGCACTCCTCGTCGTGGGCGCGCTGCTGGTCTACGTGCTGCCGCAGGTGATCCAGGTCTTCATCCACGCGCACCAGCAGCTTCCGATCCTCACCCGGGCCCTCATCGCCTTCTCCGGCTTCCTGCAGAAGACCTGGGGGCTGTGGATCGTGCTCGCGATTGCCGCCGGCATCGCGTTGCGCTACGCGCTGCGGCGCGAGAACGCCCGCGCGGCGATCCACCGCTTCGCGTGGCGCGTTCCGTTCGTCGGCCGCACGCTGCGCCACCTCGACGCCGCGCGCCTCGCCGCCACGCTCTCCATCCTCGTGGGCAGCCGCGTGCCGATCCTGCAGTCGCTGGAGGCGGGCATCGGCGTGATGACCCTGGTGCCGATGCGCGAGGCGCTCGCCACCGCGGCCCGCGGCGTGCGCGAAGGCATGCCGCTCGCGCGCGCCCTCGCCGCCACCCGCGCCTTCCCGCCGGTGATGGTGCACCTCATCGCGAGCGGCGAGACGAGCGGGCGCCTCGACGAGGCCCTCGAGCGCGCGGCGCGCCAGCAGCAGGCCGACGTGGCGACCACGCTCGCCGCGTTCGCCGCGGTCTTCGAGCCCGCCATGATCCTCGCCATGGGCGGCCTCGTGCTGGGGATCGTGATCGCGATCCTGCTGCCCATCTTCCAGTTGAATTCGTTGATAGGGAAATAGTGAACGGAATCGAGATGACACCCATCACGAACGGCGTTGGACCGGACGACGAGTCGCCGGTCAACGCCAATTGGCAGCGAGGCTTCACGCTGATCGAGGTGCTGGTGGTGGTGGCGATCCTCGCCATCCTCGCCGCGATCGTGGTGCCGCGCGTGATGGACCGGCCCGACGAGGCGCGCCGGGTGGCGGCCAAGGCGGACATCGGCGCCATCGTGCAGTCCCTCAAGCTCTACCGACTCGACAACGGGTTCTATCCGTCCACGGACCAGGGACTGGGTGCCCTGGTGCAGAAGCCCGGCACCCCGCCCGCGCCCACCAACTGGAAGCAGGGTGGATACCTCGAGCGCCTGCCCAAGGATCCCTGGGGCGGCGACTACCAGTACCTCAACCCCGGCGTGCACGGCGAGATCGACGTGTTCAGCCTCGGGGCCGATCGCGCTCGCGGCGGCGAAGGCAGCGGTGCCGACATTGGGAACTGGGAATAGACCGCGCCCCGCGGGCTTCACCCTCATCGAGGTGCTGGTGGTGGTGGCCATCACCGGCATCGTGATCGCGATCGCCGCGGTGAACCTCTTCCCGAGCGACCTGGAAGTGGGCCGGCGCGAATCGGGCCGCGTGGCGCTCGCCATCGAGCGGGCGCGCGACGCCGCGTGGTTCGGCGGGCTCCCCACGGCGGTGTCGTTCGACGCCGGGCTGCTGCGCGAATGGAAGCTCGCGGGCGAGGCGTGGCGCGCCGATCCCTCGCGCGACGAGCGCCTCGAGGGGGACCTGCGCGTGACCGGCCTCTACGTGGACGGACAGCCGCTCGCCGCCGGGGAGCGGCTCGTCTTCCTTCCCGACGGGTTGGG
>JAAOZZ010000233.1 GCA_012274175.1 Betaproteobacteria bacterium | reverse complement strand
TACCTCGTGGGCAGCCGCTTCGAGAACTACGGCGAGACGGGCATGGCGCACCTGCTCGAGCACATGATGTTCAAGGGCACGCCGACGCACCCGCACATCGACCAGGAGTTCAATTCCCGCGGAGTGCGGTTCAACGGCACCACGTGGCTCGACCGCACCAACTACTATGAGCTCTTCAAGGCGAGCGACGACAACCTCGCGTGGGCGATCGGCCTCGAGGCCGACCGCATGGTGCACTCCTTCATCGCGAAAAAGGACCTGGACAGCGAGATGACGGTCGTGCGCAACGAGTTCGAGGAAGGCGAGAACTCGCCCTTCAGCGTGCTCCTGAAGCGCATGCAGAGCATCGCCTACGACTGGCACGCCTACGGTCGCGCCACCATCGGCAACCGCAGCGACATCGAGAACGTGAAGATCGAGAACCTGCAGGCCTTCTATCGCCTGTACTACCAGCCCGACAACGCGGTGCTTCTCATCGCGGGCAAGTTCGACCCGAAGAAGGCGCTCGACCTCGTCGCGAAAGACTTCGGCCCGATCCCGAAACCCACCCGGGCCCGTCCCGTCTTCTGGACCGTGGAGCCCACCCAGGACGGACCGCGGGAGTTCGAGGTGCGCCGCAAGGGCGACATCCAGATCGTGGCCATGGCGTACCACATCCCTTCGAGCCTGCACGACGATTCCGACGCGCTCGATTTCGCGAGCTCCATCCTGGGCCAGGTGCCCTCGGGGCGCCTGCACAAGGAAATCGTCGAGAAGGGCCTCGCCTCGCAGGTGTTCGCCTACCCGCTGAGCGGCCACGACCCCGGCCTCGAGATCTTCGGCGCCGTGGTGAAGAAGGGAGACCCGATCGGGCCCGTGCGCGATGCGCTGATCCGCGTGGTGGAAGGCTTCGGCGCCTCCCCGCCCACGAAGGAAGAGATGGATCGCGCGCGCCTCACGTTCGCCAACGACTTCGACAAGATCCTCGCCAACCACGAGTCCGTGGGCGTGGGGCTCTCGGATTACATCGGGCTGGGCGACTGGCGGCTTTTCTTCCTCGCCCGCGACGACCTCGACAAGATCACCGCCGAGGACGTGGCCCGCGTGTCGAAGGCCTACCTCAAGCGCGACAACCGCACCATCGGCCTCTTCGTGCCCGACGACCACCCCGAGCGCGCCGACATTCCCGCGGCACCCTCGGTCGAGCAGGTGATGAAGGACTTCAAGCCCAAGGCGGACACGAACCACGCGGAAGCCTTCGATCCCTCCCAGGCCAACATCGACGCGCGCACGAAGCGCCTCGAGTTCGGCCCGGTGAAGGTGGCGCTGCTTTCGAAGCGCAACCGCGGCGAGACGGTGAACGTGGCGATCGCCCTTCACATCGGCAACGAGAAGGCGCTCTTCGGCGAGCGCGTGACCGCCTCGTTCGCGGGGCGCATGCTCTCCCGCGGCACGACGAGCCTCACGCGCTCCCAACTCTCGGATGCCTTCGAGCGCCTCAAGGTTTCCGGCGGTGTTCCCGGCCCGGGCGCCAATTTCCAGACCACCCGGCCCAACCTCGAAGGCGCGCTCCAGCTCGTGGCGGACGTGCTCATGCACCCGCGCTTCGATCCCGCCGAGTTCGAGCAGCTTCGCAACCAGTCGGTGACGGGCATCATGGCCCAGCTCTCCGAGCCCGAGGCCGTGGCGGGAGACGAGCTCTCGAAGCTCTTCAACGTCTATCCGAAGGGCGACTGGCGCTATTCGCCGTCGCTCGAGGAGACGTTGGCCGACGTGAAAGCGGCGAAGCTCGACGACGCGAAGCGCTTCCACGACGCGTTCTACGGCGCCGATCCCGCCGACATCGCGATCGTGGGCGATTTCGACGTCGCGAAGGTGGAAGCGCGGCTGAAGACGCTCTTCGCCGGGTGGGAGCCGAAGGTGCGCTTCGAGCGCGTGACGAGCGACTTCCACGACGTCCCCGCCGTGGA
This sequence comes from Betaproteobacteria bacterium, assembly GCA_012274175.1. GTDB lineage: Bacteria > Pseudomonadota > Gammaproteobacteria > Burkholderiales > Usitatibacteraceae > Usitatibacter. Next base: position 3,442 of record JAAOZZ010000233.1, on the reverse strand, counting down.
GAAGTCGATCCGCACGCCCGACAAGGAGAACGCGATCTTCCTCGCGCGGCAGAACCTCGCCATGCGCGACGACGATCCCGACTATCCCGCGCTCTACGTGGCCGACTACCTGCTGGGAGGCGGCGCCGGATTCGACTCGCGCCTCACCAAGCGCATTCGCCAGAAGGAGGGCCTGTCGTACAGCGTGGGCTCGGGCCTCTCCGTGGGACCGCTCGACCGCGACGCGAGCTGGAGCGCCTATGCGATCGCGGCTCCCCAGAACATCCCGAAGGTGGAAGCGGCCTTCAAGGACGTGCTCGCGGCGACGCTGAAGGACGGCTTCACCCAGGCGGAGGTCGACGGCGCGAAGTCCGGCATCCTGCAGACCCGCGCCCAGAACCGCGCCCAGGACGGAACGCTCGCCGCCGCGTGGGCCTCGAACCTCTACCTCGGCCGCACCTTCGCCTACAGCAAGCAGTTCGAGGACAAGATCGTCGCCCTTACCGCGGACCAGGTGAACGCAGCCCTGCGCAAGTACATCGACCCCGCGAAGGTGACCATCGTGAAGGCCGGCGACTTTAAGTAAGAAAAAGGGGTCAGATTACTTTTTCCGGCGGTTGACGTTGCTAAACAAATAAGTAAAATGTTTAGCAACCATGCGCTACACGGAGCTGCCCCTCTCCGCCCAGACCGCTTACGCCGAGCTGGCGGAGCAGACGCGCGCATTCGAAACGACCAATGCGCTGGGCGGGCTCACCGGCAGCTTCCAGAAGCTCGCGCGCAAGGGGCAGGGCTACTGGTATTTCGCGTACCGCGAGCCGGGCGGCAAGGTGCGCATCTCGTACGTCGGCCCCGACGACGAGCGCGTGCGCGCGCTGATCGAGCGATTCCGCAAATCGCGCAGAGGCAAGCCTCTCGTGCCCCAGGCACAGTCCGCCATCGCGCTCGGATGCGCGCCTACCGCGCCCAAGCACTTCCGCATCGTGAAGCGCCTCGCCGACTACGGGTTCTTCCGGGCCGGCGGCGTCCTCATCGGGACCCACGCCTTCATCGCATACGGCAACCTGCTGGGCGTTCGCTGGACCCACGGATCGTCGACGCTCGACGTGGACTTCGCCCGCGCGGGGAAGAACGTCTCCATCGCCCTGCCCGCAGACCTTCGCATCGATGTGCACGGCGCCCTCGAATCGCTGGAGATGGGATTGCTGCCCCTCACGGAATTCGATGGCGGAGCGGGCGCCCAATACCGCAATCCCGGCGACCAGGAGCTGCGATTGGATTTCGTCACCAGCGCAACCCGCAAAGGAAAGGCCGTCGTGATGCCCGAATTGAACCTGGCCCTCGAGCCGCTGAAATTCATGGAGTTCTCGCTGGAGGGCACCACGCAGGGCTGCATCTTCGGTAGCGCCGGCGCGTGCACCGTCAATCTCCCCGCGCCGGAACGCTACGCGGTGCACAAGCTCATCGTATACGGCGAGCGTCCCGCGGCGGAGCGCCCCAAGTCGCGCAAGGACATCCTGCAATCGGCGAGCCTGGCTGAATATTTCCTCGCCTCGGGCCAGGCGAGGGCGTTCAACAAGGCATGGAACGACGCGCTGTCGCGCGGAAGCGGCTGGAAGAAGCGCGCAACCGCGGGAAAGTCCGCGCTCCTCGCGGTCGCACCGGAACTCGAACAACCCGTCCTCTGGAAGGAGAAACGATGAATACCCGGACCTACTCCACCCGCCGCCGCGTCCTCGTGACCGGAGGCGCCGGCTTCCTCGGCTCCCACCTGTGCGAGCGCCTGCTGGAACAGGGCTGCGACGTGCTCTGCGTGGACAACTACTTCACCGGCGCCAAGGACAACATCGCGCACCTCCTGGGCAATCCGCGCTTCGAGCTGCAGCGCCACGACGTGACCTATCCGCTGCACGTGGAGGTGGACGAGATCTACAACCTCGCGTGCCCGGCCGCACCGATCCACTACCAGTACGACCCGGTGCAGACCACCAAGACCAGCGTGAACGGCGCCATCAACATGCTGGGGCTCGCCAAGCGGGTGAAGGCGAAGATCCTCCAGGCGTCGTCGTCGGAAGTCTACGGCGACCCCGAAGTCCACCCGCAGGTGGAGGGCTACTGGGGCCACGTGAACCCGATCGGGCTGCGCGCCTGCTACGACGAGGGAAAGCGCTGCGCCGAGACGCTCTTCTTCGACTACCACCGCCAGTACGGGGTGCGCATCAAGGTGCCGCGCATCTTCAATACCTACGGCTCGCGCATGCACCCGAACGACGGGCGCGTGGTGTCCAATTTCATCGTGCAGGCGTTGAAGGGCGAGCCCATCACCATCTACGGCGACGGCAGCCAGACGCGCTCCTTCTGCTACGTGGAGGACCTGGTGGACGCGCTGGTGCGCCTCATGGCGACCGAGGACGACGTGACCGGCCCCATGAACCTGGGCAACCCGCGGGAGCTCACGATCCTGGAGCTCGCGGAAATGGTGATCAAGCTCTCGGGCTCCAAGTCGAAGATCGAGCGCCGGCCGCTTCCGAGCGACGATCCGCAGCAGCGCCGGCCCGACATCGCGCTCGCGAAATCGGCGCTCCAGTGGGAGCCCGTGACGCCGCTCGAGGTGGGACTGCGCAACACCATCGGCTACTTCCGCGACCGCAACTTGCGGGTGGGGTGAGCGAAGTCATCGGCTTCGGCCGGCCCTGAAGGCCGCCTGCGCGCGCCGCATCAGCCCGGGATGCAGGATGCCCATTTGCGGCGTCTGTCCGAAGGGGGCGCCGGGTGCCACCGCGAACCATCGGTCGTTGAACGGCAGCTCGACGCGGCACCCGAGGTCGAACTTCGTCGGATAGCTCAGCCCCGACAATCGAAATGCCTCGGCGTCGGCGGGCGTGATCGCGAATTCGCTGGGAAAGACCCGATCGACCTTCTGGCTGGTTCCATAGGCGACTTCAACGCCCGGTGCCCCGTCGATTTCCCCGGCGGCGAGCACGAATGCGGGACGCGGTTTCGGGCCCGGGGCCAGGGCGCGCACCAGCGGAAAGCGACACCAGACGATGGTGCCCGGCGCGACCGGCGGAAAGGCGCGCGGCGCAGCCATCAGAAAAGCCGCGTTGCGCCTTTCATCCGTCCCTGCGGCTCGAGCTTTCGGATCGCCTCGAGCTGGCGATCGGTGAGCGCACCCTCATCGGGCTGGTAGGAGGGAAGCGTCTGCCTGGCCAGGAGCGAAAGTGCGTAGTGGATCACCTGGGTCTCGCTCACGCCCAGCTCGCGAGCGAGCGTGAGGGTGGTATCGCGCGAGACGCCCAGCGCGCTGTCCCGGTCCCGGTACCTAAGCAGGATTCCGGGAGGGGCGGTCTTTCGGGGGGCGCGAGGAGCGTTGCGAGCCATGGTATATATCAAAGATATCACCTCGGCAGAGGCACCGCAACACCCACGACTTGCGCGAACGCAGCCCGCCTAGAGCACGTAG
>JAAOZZ010000232.1 GCA_012274175.1 Betaproteobacteria bacterium | reverse complement strand
CTTCCTTCCGATGCCCGAAGCGGCGCCGGTGACGAGGGCCACCTCGCCCGCGAACGGGGGCGCGGCCCCCGGCCGGGCGAGCTTCGCCTGCTCGAGGTCCCAGTACTCGACGTCGAAGATGTCCTTCTCGGGCAGCGCCTTCCAGCCGCCCAGCGCCTGCGAGCGCTGGATGGCGACCAACGTGTGCTCGTAGATGTCGAGCACGATGCGCGCATCCTTCGCGCTGCGCCCGGCCGCGCAAAGGCCCAGCTGAGGATCGACGATCACCCGCGGCGCGGGATCGAGCATCGTCTTGGCCTCCCGTGCGACGGCGGCATTGCGTGCGAAATACTCCGCGTACTGCGCGGCGTAGCCCTTCACGTCGCGCCCGATCATCGGGATGCGCTTGGTGCGGATCGCGTGGTCCGGCGTGGCCGGGCCCTGGCCGGCGATCGTGGCGAGGTCGTCCCGGCGGGCGAATGCGAGGCTGGCCGCGTCCCCGCTCGAGCAGACGACCATGGGCTTCCCCGCGACGGAGGAAATCTCGCCCCGCAGCCGTGCCCGGTCGTGCCTTCGCGTCGGCGCGGTGGCGGCGCGATTTTCCACCGTGATGTCCCACGCCCCCTCGCGCTGCAGCGCCTTCTCCGCCCGGTCCACCAGGGCGATCATCCGCTCGTAGGATTCCCGCGCGCTGGCGCCGAAGGAGAAGATGCCGTGGTTCAGGAGCACCATGCCGATGGTGCGGGACCCCGCCTCGCGCGGAAAGATCTCCGCGCACCGGCGCGCGAGGTCGAAGCCCGGCATCACGTAGGGAACCACCACCACGTCATCGCCGTAGAGCGCCCGGATGCGCCGCTCGCCATCGGCGGTGTTGGTGATCGCGAGCACCGCGTCGGAATGGGTGTGGTCGACGTACTTGTGCGGCAGGATCGCGTGCAGGATCGCCTCCACCGAAGGCGTCGGAGCGTCGGCCCGCAGCATGTGGGTGCGCATCTCGTTCACCATCTGCGGATCGGCGAGCGCGGGCAGGCCGGCGAGCGCCACCAGGTGCGCCATCTCCACCGGCGCGAACCCGGCCGCCTCGATGTGCTCCAGGTCCCAGCCGCTGCCTTTCACGTAGAGGACCTCGCGGCTGCGTCCCAGGATGTCGGCCTCGCGCACCTTCACCGACGTGTTTCCGCCGCCGTGCAGCACCAGGGACTTGTCGCGCCCGAGCAGCCGCGAAGTGTAGACGCGCAACCCGAGGTCGCCGGCGAATCCGGCGGCCTCCGCGTCGTTCCACAGGTTCTGCATGGACGTTCCCGAATGAAGATGTGAAGCAAGCCGGTAAGCGGGATTCTGTTACGGCTCATCGGAGACACCCCAACAAGTTGGGGACCCCCGACGGGCTATGACGGTCATTCCTCTGGGCCGTGAGTTGCCCCACGGCTCGAGCCACCTACCCGCAGACTCGGTGGGCCACGTCGACGTCTGCCTATTTGGTGTTGCTCCGCGTAGAGATTGGCCGTTGCACCCGGACTTAACCGGCTCGTCTCTGTTCCTCTGATCCTCGCCTCACGGCGGACGGGAGTTACCCGCTACGCTGCCCGATGGAGTCCCGACTTTCCTCTGTGCGACCGAAGTGGCACAGCGACCGCCTGGCTTGCTTCACCCCGTCATTCTACCCGGCCCGGTGCACGCCCTTGCTGCGAAAGTGCGCGGCATCGTCGTAGTACGACTCGCGCCCGGTGTCCGGATGCCACCCCGGGACGCCCAGGACGGGCATCGGCGCCATCGCCTTGGGCGAGCGGAAGCGCGCTGAGTCCGCGAAATGGGCGGCCACGAGCGCGTCGGCCCTTGCCGCCTGCGCCTCCTGCGGCAGCATGAAGAAGAGCTCGTCCACAGGCACGAACACCGTCTTCGCCACCATGCCGATGTAGGGCTCGAGCGCCTGCTCGAAGCACGCGTGGCCGAACGCGAAGAACGCCATGCGTTGTGCGAGCTCCGGCCTGCGGTTCCAGAAGAGCTCCTTCCATTCGAAATCCACCACCAGGCGCAGGAGCGCGGGCGAGCTCGACGCGACGATGACTCCGCCTTCGTCGAAGAGGGTGAGCGCATCGCGCTCGGGACCGCGGTGAATCGCTTCCTGCGCTCCGCCCCGCTCGAGGAGGGCCACGTGCTGCGCGTTGATCTGGGCCTTCGCGCCGGGGTAGGCGATCCACGCGAGGGCGTTGAAGAGGTCATGCCAGTTCTGCGCGCGGGTCTCGACTTCGCCGGTGCGCGCGATGCGCGTCTCGTAGCCTCCCCGTTCGCGATTCCCGGGCTCCCCCGGCGGCACGAAGCGCAAGGCCATCCCGCGCCCCGTCGTGACGTCCTGCGCCGCCGCGGTGAGCTCCTCGTGGGTGGGCCACCGTTCGCCGGGCAAGCGCGCGATCGCGGCGTGCAGGGGGGCGTAGATCGGCGAGCGCAGCCGCTCGCGCGCGGCCATCCAGTCCATGGGCGGGCCCTAGGCGGCGAGCCGCCAGCGCAGCTTCTCTCCGGCGCGCAGCGGGATCACCACGTCGTCCCCGAACGGGTACTCCCGCGGGACTTCCCACTCGGCCTTCTCGAGCGTCACGTTCCCGGCATTGCGCGGTAGCCCGTAGAAGTCGGCACCGAAGTGGCTCGCGAAGGCCTCCAGTCGTTCGAGGGCTCCGGCCGCTTCGAACGCTTCCGCGTAGAGCTCGAGCGCGGCGTGCGCGGTATAGATGCCCGCCGCCCCGCACGCACACTCCTTCTCCGCGCGGGCGTGGGGCGCGGTGTCGGAGCCGAGGAAGAACTTCGGATTGCCCGACGTGGCTGCTTTCACCAGCGCGCGGCGATGGGGCTCGCGCTTGAGCACCGGGAGGCAATAGTGGTGGGGCCGCAGGCCGCCGGCAAAGAGCGCATTGCGATTGAGCAGGAGGTGGTGGGCGGTGACGGTGGCGGCCACGGTGGCGGGCGCACCTTCCACGAACGCCGCGGCCTCCCGCGTGGTGATGTGCTCGACCACCACCTTGAGCGCCGGGAAGCGCCGCACGAGCGGGGCGAGCACCCGGTCGAGGAACACCGTCTCCCGGTCGAACACGTCGACGTCCGGATCGGTGACCTCGCCGTGGACCAGGAGCGGCATCGCGGCTTCCTGCATCGCCTCGAGCGCCTCGTAGCACTTGCGGATGTCGGTGACCCCCGAGGCGGAATGGGTGGTGGCGCCTGCGGGGTAGTACTTCACCGCTTTCACGAACCCCGCGGCTTTCGCCTTCGCGATCTCGGCCGCCGGGGTGTCGTCGGTGAGGTAGAGCGTCATCAGGGGCTCGAAGGCGAGGCCCTTCGCGGCGGCGAGGATGCGGCCGCGATACGCCTGCGCCTGCGCCACGGACACCACGGGCGCCTTGAGGTTGGGCATCACGATCGCGCGCGCGAACTGCCGCGCGGTGGCCCGCACCGCCTGCGCCATCGCTTGCGCATCGCGCAGGTGCACGTGCCAGTCGTCCGGCCGTCCGATGGTGAGGGATTCGGGCATCGTGCCGATTATACAAACACCGGCGCCGAGGCCCG